>NZ_CDRJTB010000026.1:0-77426 GCF_976954365.1 Paenibacillus sp. Marseille-Q9583 | reverse complement strand
GACTAAAATACAACAACTACAGTATAATTTTCCTCCTATTTTTTCAAAAAAATTCAAAATGAGAGGGGTTTAGACATGGATCGACGTCCAGAAAGCAGTGAGTATCTTGAAGAATTATCAAAATATGTCGATTTAGTGCCAGTTGAAGGGGATATTTGCACTATTTTTAGAGCGCAGACGGATGAGATTTGTAGCTTTATTTCGAACCTTACGGAAGAACAAGGAGAGCATCGTTACGCTCCTGATAAATGGAGTATTAAGCAAATGGTTGGCCATCTAGCGGATACTGGAAGAATTATGTCTTATCGTTTGTTGCGCGTTGCAAGAGGAGATACGACTCCGCTGGCGGGCTTTGATGAAAAGGACTATGTGCCTACCGCAAATTTTGAAGCACACACTCTAAAAAAACTACTGGCTCATTACAAGCTTGTCAGAGAGTCAACGCAAGCTCTTTTGGACACTTTGCCGGAAGAAGCATGGACTCGTAAGGGAACGGTTAACAATGCAACCATCTCCGCGAGAGCAGTGGCGTGCGTAATGATTGGGCATGATCATCATCATTTGAATATTCTTAAAGAAAGATATCTGGTTTAATCGAGCTTTATTTTTAAAAAAAGCATTCCTGAGGCCATTGCGGCTTCGGAATGCTTTTTTAACTTAAAGTATATATTTGTGGGGATGTTTTACAGTGGAGGATTCTTGTGACATTTACGGCACACTGGATAGTAGGCTTCATTTCCGCCGATTTGGATTTGCTTGCCGCTGTATACAGGCTTACCATTTTCTACTCTTAGAGCCATCGTTGCTTTGCGCTCGCAGAACCAGCATATGGTCTTCATTTCCTCAATTTTATCAGCGTAAATCAGCATGTATTTGCTGCCTTCAAATAGCTGGTTCTGGAAATCATTTTTAAGTCCAAACGCCATAACGGGAATCCCCAGTTCATCCACAATTCGTACAAGCTGTAGAATGCAGTCCTTACTTAGAAATTGACATTCATCAATGAGTACACAGTGGGGCTTAGGCTGATTACTGCTGACGATATTATAAATATCGGTATTTTCGTCGACGGGTATGGCCTGTTTCCGCAGCCCAATACGGGAGGAGATAAAACCAACTTCGTCCCGATCGTCTATGGATGGAGTAAAAATGAGCACCGATTTCCCTTGCTCTTCATAATTATGCGCAACCTTGAGAATCTCAATAGATTTACCGCTGTTCATTGCTCCGTATTTGAAAAATAATTGTGCCACTTCCATCTATCCTTTCGTATAAGCCAATTATCTAATCTTAAAAATGCGACCTTATTAGAGTATCATATTCGTGTCAGCTGTATCCAGTGAAAACATTGCGATAGAATTGAATGTGGTATGATAAAAGGAATCATGTGATTGGAAAGGAAGTAATATGTGTGACTGAAAAAATAGACGAATACAAGGAACGGTTAGCTCTGATTCAGCAGAATGGAAATCTTTCTATCGAGGCTGATGCTTTGCTGGAAGAGATGATGGCAGATTTGGTGGAATTGAATCGAAGCAATAAAGCGCTGCGGCGGGCAATAATGAAAACTGGGCAGGCTTCCACAATGTCGACTCGTTTAAGGGATGCACTGTACGAATAGAAAAAGAGGGTATGCGAATGGGTTTGATTTTCTCTTTTCTCAAAAAATATAAAGTCGCTGCAATAGCTGCCCTAGTGATGATGCTTATTGAACTAGCGGTGGAATTGTCACAGCCTTTACTCATTTCCAAAATTATTGACCAGGGCATTAAAGAACAAAATTCCTCTGTGGTATGGCTCTGGGGCGGTGTATTGATCGGCAGCGCAGTAGTCGCCTTTATAGCTGGGGTATTAAGTTCTTTTTTTGCTGCCCATGCGAGTCAGAGCTTTGCGTTTGATCTTAGGGACAAGTTATATGAGAAGGTACAATCCTTTACATATGAAGTATTCAATCGGTTTGCTACCTCGTCGCTGATCACGCGTCTGACCGGCGATGTTTCGCAGCTGCAGGACACTATATTTATGAGTCTCCGCTTTATGACACGGGTGCCACTGGTTGTGGTGGGCAGTGTGATTATGGCATTGGTTGTTCATGTGAAGCTGGGGTTATTTCTCACTGTAGCTCTACCTTTGTTGCTTCTCTTCCTTTACTTCATCATGAGAAAAGCTTCTTTGTTATTTCGCAACGTACAAAATCGGCTAGACGGTGTGAATGGTGTAATCCAGGAGAATTTAACGGGAATTCGCTTAATCCGTGTGTTCGTGCGCATGGGACATGAGATTGGACGTTTCACGGTCTTTAGCGGGAATTTGATGAAATCCACGGTATCTGCGCTACGTTTGACAGAGACAACGATGCCATTTGTTATGCTTATTGTAAATGCAGCGATTATGTCGATCCTATGGTTTGGACGGATTGAGATTGCAAATGGGGATGCTACTTTAGGAGAAACTGTTGCAGTTATTAACTACTCTTTGCGAACCATAGGAGCGTTGTCAGCTATATCTGGACTTGTCGTTACAATTTCCCGAGCACGTGCCTCCTCACAGCGTATTACAGAAGTGATGTCAGCAGGCGCTGGAGTTAAGGAAGGCGGAGCTGTGAAGGGCGAACCGATACAGGGTGGCGTCCAATTTGAAGGCATCAGCTTCAAGTATCCTGAGAGTGATATTTCGGTGCTAGAGGATATTACTTTTGAAGTTGCTGCTGGTGAGCGGGTAGCGATTATGGGAGCCACCGGATCAGGGAAGTCTTCTCTTGTCGGTCTAATCCCACGTTTATATGAAGAGACAGAAGGTATCATTCGCATTGATGGGCAAAGGAGCACCGATATCGATATTTCAAGATTGCGGCGATCGATCGGCTACGTTCCTCAAGAACTGCAGCTCTTCAGCGGATCGATTCGCGATAATATTGCTTGGGGCAATGAACATGCCACACAGGAACAAATCGAACACGCAGCGGCTGCTGCACAAATTCACGCAACAGTGATGGGTCTGCCCAAAGGTTATGACACAATGCTTGGTCAGCGAGGGGTAAATCTGTCTGGTGGGCAAAAGCAACGGTTGACCATTGCTCGGGCGCTTGTGAGGAAACCTGCTATTTTGATCCTCGATGACAGTACGAGTGCGCTTGATGCTGTGACAGAAGGACTTTTGCTGGAGGCACTGAAAGAGATTTCATGTACAACCTTTCTGATTACTCAGAAGATCAGTTCTACTGCATCTGCAGATTTGATTCTGCTGTTGGACGAAGGACGCTTAATCGGTAAGGGAACACATGACGAGCTTATGACAAGCTCGGCGCTGTACCGCAAGATTTATGAATCACAGGTAGAGGAGGCGAAGCAGCATGTTCAAAGCAATTCTTGAACCCTTTCGTCACCCAAAACCCGTCATTGAGCTTGGAGCAGGAAGAAGCCTTGGTTCAGCTGCTGGAGGGAAGCCAAAAGCAAAGGCGAAGGATTGGGGCGGCACGCTTATGCGGATTTGGAGCTACCTTGCCGAGCGTAAAGCTAAGCTTTTTCTCGTTCTTTTAATGGTAGTCTTCAGCTCGGCTTTAGCACTGCTCGGGCCTTATATGATTGGTAAAGCTGTGGATGATTATCTGGAAGGCACTGGCGGACGATCGTGGACGATTTTTCTGATCAGCTTAGCTAGTGTTTATATCTTCTATTCATTAACTTCTTGGCTGCAAAATATATGGATGATTGAAATTGCTCAAGAAACCGTATTTCGGATGCGCACGGAGTTGTTTTCCCATCTTCATCGATTGCCCATCTCATTTTTTAATCGGAGACAGCAGGGCGAAATTATGAGTCGCCTCACCAACGATATTGAGAACGTCAGCTCTACGCTGAATAGCTCAGCTATTCAGATCTTTTCTAGTGTTTTGACATTGCTCGGCACGGTGGGGGTAATGCTCTGGCTCAGTCCTCTATTGACGCTGCTCACGTTCCTGGTTGTGCCGTTGATGTTATTAGGCATGCGCTGGATTACTCGGCGTACGGGTCCGCTTTTTAAAGAACGTCAGAGCAATGTGGGTGAGTTAAACGGTTATATAGAAGAGACGTTATCCGGTCAACGGATTATCAAGGCTTTTTCACAAGAGGAACGGGTCATCGCTGGTTTTCATGAACGCAATGAGCGAATTATGCTCTCTGGATACTGGGCACAGTCGATTTCTGGCTTCATTCCTAAGCTGATGAATGGACTTAATAATTTGAGCTTCGCTATTGTGGCTGGAGTCGGTGGTTTGTTAGCGATTCGCGGAGCGATTACGGTCGGTGTGATTATTGTGTTTGTAGAATATACGCGTCAATTTACTCGCCCTCTTAATGACTTAGCGAATCAGTGGAATACACTACTGTCAGCGGTTGCGGGAGCGGAAAGAGTGTTTGAAGTGCTGGACGAAGTGACGGAAGCTAAAGATGAAGGTGCAGCCACTTCGCTGGTTAAAGTTGAAGGTGCAGTGAAGTTCGAAAAGGTATCTTTTTCATATGACGGAAGTTCTAACACGCTTCATGATATTAGCTTTGAAGCGAAGCCTGGCGAGATGATTGCCTTAGTAGGACCTACCGGTGCCGGCAAAACAACACTTATCGGGCTGTTATCTCGTTTTTATGATCCTAATCAGGGTAAGATTACGCTGGATGGCTTAGATGTCACTTCGATTCGGCGTGAAAGCCTGAGGAGCCATATGGCGTTTGTATTGCAGGACTCCTTTTTATTCAAGGGCAGCATCCGCGATAATATTCGTTACGGTAGACTGGATGCTTCCGATGAAGAGGTCGAGGCGGCGGCTAAGCTGGCTAACGCTCATTCTTTTATTATCCGAATGCCGGAAGGTTATGATCGAATGCTCTCTGCAGATGGTAGCGGCATAAGCCAAGGGCAGAAGCAATTGCTATCCATTGCAAGAGCCATTCTTGCCAATCCTTCGATGCTTGTTCTTGATGAAGCCACTAGCAGTATCGATACGGTGACCGAGATCAAGATTCAGGAAGGACTTCAGGCGCTAATGAAGGGACGGACCAGCTTCGTTATTGCCCATAGACTGGGTACCATCCGTGCAGCTGATCGAATTCTTGTTCTTCAAGGGGGCAGATTGTTGCAGCAGGGCACCCATGAGGAGTTGTTGAAGCAAGGTGGCTTGTACAGCGAGTTGGTGCAAGGCGGTCGTAGGGAAGTACTTGATAAGGCTAGGCTTTAAGCTGCGCATAAAAAGGCGGGAGTTTTCAAGGAAGCGCAGGTCGCGTCCATGAAAAATCTCGCCTTTATGTAATGTGTGGATATTCATTATACATTGAAGTGAGTTGTCGGATGGTTTAATTGCAGAATGTGTAATAGATTTCGATTGTACAATGAGGGGCTGATTATGCTGCTTATGAGATCGTTTCTTGCGCGGCAGCTTGTTTCGCTTTTTGTTTCTCCTTGAACCGAGGACCAACATAATTACGTTTGCGGTCTCTTGCCAGAATCCAGCCGCCAAGGAAAGTCATACCTGCTGCAAAGAGCAGAAACCCTCCGCCGAAATGCAGCCAAGCGAAATCTGGAACAACGGAGTCATCGCCATGCATAGAGATATAATCAAAAATATCGTCCTTCATCATTAAGAAGCCCTTCATTGCGATTAAACCGGGAAACACAAGAATAAGGATGGCAATGAAGCGTGAAATTAATAGTTTCATAAGTGTCTCCTACCCCTCTTAGCCCATTAGATTCAACCATATGATAACGCTTTAGTAAGAAAAAGTCCATTTGGATATGACGTTTATAAGTTTTGTAATACGCTAAAAAGAGAGTACAATATACAATGTAAAATGAACTTACGTGTAATGACTGGAGGATACATATCATGACAATTTCATGTGACGTGGCCATACTTGGCGGAGGAACCGGGGGATATGTGGCAGCCATTCGCGCTGCACAGCTTGGAAAGTCCGTCGTCGTCATCGAAATGGACAAACTGGGAGGAACCTGCCTGCATCGTGGCTGCATTCCTAGCAAATCGCTGCTCAGAAGCGCAGAGGTATATGCTGAAATCAATGAGAGCGAAAGCTATGGCATTGAGACAAGCGGTGTACAGCTTGTATTCCCAAAAGTACAAAAGCGCAAGGAAGCGGTAGTTGAACAACTTCATCAGGGCGTACAATATTTGATGCGCAAAAATAAAATACAAGTTATTAAAGGCAAGGGGCGCGTAACGGGTCCCTCTATTTTTTCCCCGCGTAGTGGTGCTGTTGCTGTGGAATTAGAAGACGGTGAAATGGAAACAGTGGTCTCTAACCATCTTATTATTGCTACAGGATCTCGTCCGCGTGTATTACCTGGTCTGGAACCAGACGGAAAAGTTATTCTTAGCAGTGATGAAGCGCTCACCCTCGACGAGTTACCCTCTTCCATCATTATTGTTGGAGGCGGAGTAATTGGGGTGGAATGGGCCTCTATGCTGGTTGATTTCGGAGTACAGGTTACGGTAGTTGAAGCTGCTAGTCAGTTACTACCTCAAGAGGATGAAGAAGTAGCTAAAGAACTGCAACGTTTACTTAAAAAACGTGGTGTTAAAGTACTGACTGAAACTACAGTGGATGCTGCAACCTGCAAGGTAACGGACGATGGAATTTCGATCGATGCCCGTAAGGGAGAGCAAACTCAAAGTCTATCTGCAGAAAAGCTGCTTGTATCCGTAGGTAGAGTAGCGAATGTAGAGAATATTGGTCTGGAAAATACAGATATTCGCTTTGATAAAGGAATTATTGCTGTAAATGCTAGTATGCAGACGGCTGAGCCACATATTTATGCGATTGGTGACTGTATTGGTGGACTACAACTAGCTCATGCAGCAAGCCATGAAGGCATTATGGCGGTTAACCATCTCGCTGGTGAGAAACTTCACCCTTATCATACACATCTTGTACCGCGTTGCGTTTACACACGTCCTGAAGTTGCGAGTGTGGGTCACACTGAGAAGGAAGCTAAAGCATTGGGACATGATGTAGTAACTGGTAAATTCCCCTTCTCGGCCATTGGCAAGGCGATTGTGTACGGTCAGAAGGACGGGTTTGTTAAAGTTGTGGCGGACCGAAGCAGCGGAGATATTCTCGGTGTGCAGATGATAGGTCCACATGTTACGGATCTAATCGGGGAAGCTGCATTGGCTCAACTGCTGGATGCAACACCTTGGGAGGTTGGCGAGGCTATTCATGCTCACCCTACACTTTCGGAGATCGTTGGAGAAGCGATGTTAGCTGTAGATGGAAGATCTATCGGGATTTAGCTTTTCTTTTTGGGTAGAAAGGGATTATAATAAACTCAAGCCAAGTCTTAGTACCAGGTTTTAAGATCAGGATACAATTGGTCTTAAATCCTGTAAGACTCAGGCTTTATGAATAAGGAGGTATCTCTTTATGGAATCCCAAGATACTGTAGAAACGATTAACAGACATAAGCAGCTTGGACTAAGTGACGGCCAGGTCATCGATATGTACAGATATATGCTGCTCGCACGTAAATACGACGAGCGCAGTCTGCTGCTTCAGCGCGCTGGCAAGATTAACTTTCATGTCTCCGGCATTGGCCAGGAGGCGGGTCAGGTAGCAGCAGCATTTGCGCTGGACCGGCAGAATGATTATTTTTTACCCTATTACCGTGATTATGCTTTCGTACTCTCCGTGGGTATGACTACTCGTGAATTGATGCTGTCTGTGTTCGCAAAGGCGGAAGATCCAAACAGTGGTGGGCGGCAAATGCCAGGTCACTTTGGTAGTAAGCGTCTGCGTATTGTGACAGGCTCAAGTCCTGTAACCACGCAGGTCCCTCATGCGGTTGGTTTTGCTTTGGCAGCTAAAATGCAAAAGAAAAAATTCGTCTCATTTGTAACCTTCGGGGAAGGCTCTAGCAACCAAGGCGATTTTCATGAAGCTTGTAACTTTGCCGGAGTGAATAAGCTGCCGGTTATTATCATGTGTCAGAATAATCAGTACGCGATCTCTATTCCTGCTCACAAACAGCTTGGCGGTAAGGTCAGCGATCGTGCTCTGGGTTATGGATTTCCAGGTGTGCGTGTAGACGGCAATGATCCACTGGAAGTATATCGTGTCGTTAAGGAAGCTCGGGAAAGAGCACTTGCGGGTGAAGGTCCTACGTTAATCGAAGCCATGATGTACCGTTTATCTCCACACTCCACCTCGGACAATGATTTGGCTTATCGGACCAAAGAAGAGGTTGATGAGAATTGGAAGAAGGACGGCGTAGCAGGATTCCGTAATTACCTGATCGGTCTGGGACTTTGGAGTGACGAGCAAGAACAAGATCTTATTGCTGAATGCAATCTTGAGCTTAAAGCAGCAATCGAATATGCTGACAACGCTCCGTTCCCGAAACCGGAAGATACACTGCTGCATGTTTACAGTGATTCCGACCTGAAAGGAGGAGCATAAATCATGGCTATAATGGAATATATCGATGCCATTCGGCTCGCGATGAAGGAAGAAATGGAACGCGATGAATCCGTGTTTGTGCTTGGTGAGGACGTGGGGCTCAAAGGTGGCGTATTTACCACAACAAAAGGCCTGCAAGAACAGTTCGGAGAAGAGCGCGTACTAGATACACCGTTAGCGGAATCAGCTATAGCTGGTGTGGCGATTGGTGCAGCTATGTATGGTATGAAGCCGATTGCTGAAATGCAGTACTCTGACTTCATGCTTCCAGCAACGAATCAAATCATTAGCGAAGCGGCCAAAATCCGCTATCGTTCAAATAACGATTGGAATTGCCCGGTTGTTATTCGTGCGCCTATCGGCGGCGGTGTATTCGGCGGTCTGTACCATTCTCAGTGCCCGGAATCGATTTTCTTCGGTACACCGGGATTGAAGATTGTCGCACCTTACTCTGCTTACGATGCAAAAGGACTATTGAAAGCAGCCGTTCGTGATCCTGATCCGGTTTTATTCTTCGAGAACAAAAAGTGCTATAAGCTGATCAAGGAAGAAGTGCCAGAAGGTGATTACACCGTTCCAATTGGCGAAGCTAATCTGCTGCGTAAGGGAACAGATATTACGGTTATTGGTTATAGTTTGCCATTGCATTTTGCGATGCAAGCAGCAGAAGAATTGGAGCGCGAAGAAGGCATTACAGCACATATTCTGGATCTGCGGACCTTGCAGCCTCTTGATCGTGAGGCGATCATAGCTGCTACTCGTGAGACAGGGAAGGTTCTTATTGTGCACGAGGACAATAAAACGGGCGGTATTGGTGGCGAAGTGGCGGCGATTATCGCTGAACATTGTCTATTTGAACTAGACGCGCCGATCTTCCGTCTTTGTGGTCCCGATGTTCCAGCGATGCCAATCAGCCCGCCAATGGAGAAGTTCTTCATGCTTAGCAAAGAAAAAGTGAAGGCGGAAATGCTTCGACTGGCGCAATATTAAAATAGTTGAGTGGACGCGAAGCTTCATACAACTTAAAGATTATGCTTTCGATGCAAGTTTTACTGCGAAGTATTTCTAAGAAGCGAAGCTTCGTAAAACTTTTAAGATTATGCTTACGAAGTGAGTTTTACTTCGTAAAACTTTTAAGGAGTGAAAAGATGTCTGACAACCAAAAGTTGACTGACGTGATCATGCCGCAGCTGGCGGAATCGCTAGTATCGGCGACGATCGGCAAATGGCTGAAGAAACCGGGCGATCCGGTAGAGCAATACGAACCAATATGTGAGCTTATTACAGATAAGGTAAATGCTGAATTGCCTTCAACGATAGATGGAGTTATGGGTGAACTATTAGCGGAAGAAGGTCAGGTTGTCAATGTCGGCGAAGTCATTTGTCGTATTGCCGTGCCTGTGACTGCACCTGCTGCTGTAAACGTGACTAACACTAATACAGTTGCAGCTAATAATGTTGCAGAACAAAATGCGACTTCAATTGCTAGCGATACGATGCGTGCACGCTACTCTCCTGCGGTACAGACTTTGGCGGCTGAGCATAACATCGACCTGACTTTAGTTATGGGTACTGGTATGGGTGGCCGAATTACCCGTAAGGATGTGCTGGCCTTCATCGAAAGTGGCGGAGCTACATCTCCAGCTTCGATTTCTGCTAGTCAACCAACCCGAGTAGTGTCACAACCGCCTGCTCCACAGTTCGTTCAAGCCCAAGAGAAGAAGGCGGAAGAGCCTCTTCGCCATTCGGGTCTACATTTGAGCGAATCTCCTCGTATTCCAACAATTGAAGTCGAGGGTGGCCGGGGCAGCAGTTCGGAATACCTGATTGATGTAACACCAATCCGGAATACAATCGCTACAAGAATGCGCCAAAGTGTCTCGGAGATTCCGCATGCTTGGACAATGATTGAGGTAGATGTGACTAATCTGGTCGCACTGCGCAATAAACATAAGGATGAGTTCAAGCGTAAAGAAGGTATCAATCTAACCTATCTGGCTTTCATGATGAAGGCTGTTGTGAGTGCGATTAAGGATTACCCGATTATGAACTCTGTCTGGGCTGTAGATAAAATTATTGTCAAACGTGATATCAATATCTCGTTAGCGGTAGGTACTGAAGATTCGGTTATCACTCCTGTAATTAAGAAGGCTGATCAGAAAAACGTTGCCGGGCTGGCACGTGAGATTGATGAATTGGCACAAAAAACCCGCGAAGGCAAACTGAGTCTGGAAGATTTGCAGGGAGGGACTTTCACTGTAAATAATACCGGCTCATTTGGCTCCATTCTTTCTTATCCAATCATTAACTATCCACAGGCAGCGATTTTAACGTTTGAATCGATTGTGAAAAGACCTGTGGTCATTAACGATATGATAGGTGTACGGTCAATGGCTAATATTTGTCTGTCGCTGGATCATCGGATTCTGGACGGAGTGATTTGCGGTCGTTTCTTGCAACGCGTCAAGGATAACATTGAAGGATATACCCCAGATACGAAACTTTATTAAAAATAATAACGAGCCAAACTGTGCAGGCATGAGACTGAAAAGGGGACCTGACGGTATGAATAATTCGGATATTCGTAAGCTGCAGATTTCATATGACCCTATTATGGAGTATGGGGAGGCTTGGGATCTGCAAAAGGAAAGTGTGCAAGCCATTGATGCAGGTGAGCAACCGGAACGATTGATTCTTTTGCAGCATCCGCCTACCTATACTATTGGTTCACAGAATCATCCCGAACATCTTCTTCTAGATGAAGAGCAGCTCAAAGAAAAAGGAATTGCGCTGTTTGAAATCGACCGGGGAGGAGATATTACATATCACGGACCGGGTCAGCTTGTAGGTTATCCGATCCTTATGCTCGGTGAAGAAGGTAAGGTAGATTTACGCGGGTACTTGCGCAGTCTGGAAGCAGTGATTATTGATTATTTGGCATCCTACGGAATTGTAGGAGAACGGAAGCCGGAGTATACAGGGGTATGGGTTGGCGACGAGAAGATCTGTGCCATTGGTGTTAAGTTTAACAAAAGCAAATTCCGAAGAGGGTTTATTACTAGCCATGGTTTTGCTTTTAACATTTCTGAAGGAATATCTGGATACGGCTTTCAAGGGATTATTCCATGCGGTATCACTGAATTTGGAGTAACTTCCCTAGAGGAGTGTGCAGGTCGTCGTTTTGAACTTCAAGATGTGGCCAAAGAATTGGTTCCGTATTTTCTAAGACACTTTCCTTATGAAGAGCAGGATGAGTTCTTTGGCACTTTGGCTTAAGGTTGATTAACGAACTAACAGGCAAGCCAAATAGCGGCAAGGGGGTCCCTAGCCGCTATTATCAATGTTCCTTGTGAAGATATTAACCTGCAAGGAAAGGCTCGATAACCATAAAGAGCGTAGAGGCAATCATGGCGAACAACATGACGTAGATGAAGATTTTGAACCACTTATTACGTTGCATGAGTAACTCCTTTAGATTTAGTTTAAGTTAATAGCATGAAGATGGTCTTTCTGTACAACCATTGTAACGTATTCACGAAAGAGAGGGAAGTCCAGTGATTTCACAAGACAGATTGATTCAAGAATTTATGGAGCTTGTCCAAGTTGATAGTGAAACAAGAAATGAACGGCAGATTGCCGATGTGCTCAAGAGCAAATTTAACGCTCTTGGCTTAGAAGTTACCGAAGATGATTCCCAGGAAAGAACTGGACATGGAGCGGGCAATCTATTCATTACCTGGCCGGCTGAGAACGGCGGATCTGCGCCAAAGCTTCTGTTCACTTGCCACATGGATACAGTTGTTCCTGGACAAAATATCAAGCCTACGCTCGGCGCGGATGGATGGATTACAAGTGACGGCACTACGATCCTTGGAGCAGATGACAAAGCTGGGCTAGCTGCACTGTTCGAAGCGATCAGAGTGATTCAAGAGCAAAAATTGCCACATGGTCAGATTCAGTTCGTAATTACTGCGGGTGAAGAATCTGGATTGCTAGGTGCACGTTCGATGGATCCGAGCAATTTGGATGCAGACTTCGGTTTCGCACTCGACTCCAATGGTGAAGTTGGTGCGATTGCAGTTGCGGCACCTACACAAGCTAAGATTACGATGCAAATCTTCGGAAAATCAGCTCATGCAGGTGTTAATCCAGAAGACGGCATCAGTGCGATTCAAGTAGCCAGTAAAGCGATTGCCGCCATGAAGCTTGGTCGGATCGACAACGAAACGACTGCGAATATCGGTAAATTCGCTGGCGGCGGACCTACGAATGTGGTGTGTGATCACGTTCAATTGGATGCAGAAGCACGTAGTATCGTGCAGGAAAAAGTTGGGGATCAAATCGCTTCGATGCGTGAAGCACTGGAGACCACTGTCCGCGAATACGGTGCAGAATGCGAATTCCGCAGTGAAATTATTTATCCAGCGTTCAGCTTTAATGAAAATGATCCAGTGGTACAGCTTGCACAGCGGGCTATCACTTCTATGGGGCTTACGCCGCGTCTGTTCCACTCTGGTGGAGGAAGTGACGCTAACGTATTCAATGGCTTAGATGTTCCGACCATTAATCTCGCAGTAGGATACGAGCATATCCATACCACTAAGGAACGGATTAAAGCCGAAGATATCGTTAAAGTGGCTGAGCTTGTAGTAAATATTGTTAAAGAGAGTGTGAAGGGATAACCTTCTTATAAAATAGCAGAGCAGCGATCCTACCGTAACGGAGGATTGCTGCTCTGTATTTTTTATGGGGAGTTTAATGCAGCCAGATTTAGGGAAATCCAAAAAAGTTATCTGAGGCTAAAGGACTCAGATGACACTAAAAGCAAATTTATCGCTTTTTGGGACACCCCTATATTCGGATGCACATGTATGATTAAATCCTAATGGAAAGAATGAATTTACCCTGCTTTGGTTGGAATGATCTTGGATTGATCCTTTAGGGAGAGAATGTATGAGAGAGGCATATCGGGCCCATACCGCTCTATCCACCTAGCTAAAATGGCCTTGATTTCCTCCGGTTTACCTACCATTGTAACTGCGGATGAGCTTGTACGGCTGAAGATTTCGTTCATCTGAAATTCCTTCTTTCCCTTTAAGTTTGCTATAATACACCGTATGCACAATAGAGAAAAAGGAGACCAGAAACTTTATGGGAGAACAACATTTGCACAGCAAACCCGAGCTTGATGAAGTGACATTGTCTACACAGCCTGTTTTTGATGGGAAGATTATATCTTTACAGGTGGACACAGTGAGACTGCCTGATGGAAATACTGCGACACGTGAAGTTGTGAAGCATCCCGGCGCCGTAGCGGTGCTTGCTTTAAACAACAACAAAATGCTTGTTGTAGAGCAATACCGTCAGCCCATGCAACGCACTGAAGTAGAAATTCCGGCTGGGAAGCTGGATAAAGGTGAAGATCCATTAGTTGCGGCTGGTCGTGAACTTCAGGAAGAGACTGGATTTCACAGTGGAGATTTGAAATTGCTTAAATCCTTCTATACTTCTCCCGGCTTCGCCGATGAGATTATTCATTTGTATGTGACTACTAATGCAAAGCCAGGGGATATGTCCCTGGACGAGGACGAATTTCTAGAAGTTTCGGAGCTTACCCTGGAGGAAGCGTATCAATATATGGCTGACGGGCGCATCGCGGACGCGAAGACGATGATGGCAGTGTATGCTTGGCATCTATACACACTGACAGGCCAATGGAATTAACAGCTGAATTGAAGAGTTTCTATTGCGATCTGCATGTTCATATTGGACGAACGTCGGAAGGACAAGCGGTCAAAATCAGCGGCAGCCGCGAGCTTACCTTTGCGGGCATTGCCAAAGAGGCTGCAGAGCGCAAGGGACTAGAAATGATCGGTATTATTGATAGTCATTCACCAGGCGTTCTACGTGATATTCATCGTTCCTTGGAATCTGGAGAGATGACGTTAGCTGAAGGTGGAGGGATTGCTTACCGAGGGACTACGATCATTCTGGGAACAGAGATTGAAATCCGCGAGCCTGGGCGAAAAGAGTGCCATGTACTCGCCTACATGCCGGACGTGGAGCGCATGACCGATTTTAGTGCGTGGATGAGCCGCTATATGCGGAATGTGAATCTAAGTTCCCAGCGCCTGTATGCTCCTGCTAGGGAGCTTCAGGATGAGATTTATGGGCGGGGAGGCATTCTTATCCCTGCACATATTTTCACGCCTCACAAGGGCTTGTACGGCTGTGCAGCGGAGCGTATGGCAGACATCTTTGATCTGGGTCGCATAGCAGCAGTTGAGCTAGGGCTGAGTGCAGATTCGGAAATGGCGGGTTATCTTTCTGAGCTGGATGACTTCACATTCCTAACGAACTCTGATGCGCATTCACTGGGCAAACTAGGTCGAGAGTATAATGTAATGGCGTTGGCACGACCTTCTTTTGCTGAACTACGACTCGCACTAGAACGTAAGGAAGGGCGGAAGGTAACAGCCAATTTCGGACTTAACCCCCGGCTTGGTAAATACCACCGAACCTACTGCGGAGGTTGTGGCAGTATTATTGACGAAGCTTATGTCACATCGGAACGCTGCCAGTATTGTGGCAGTCTTAAATTGGTGAGAGGTGTATTCGACCGGATCCTAGATATCGCAGACCGCAAGACGCCTCTAGTACCCACAAATCGTCCGCCTTATCACTATCAGGTTCCACTTGAATTTATTCCAGGCCTCGGGAAGGCTAAGATGAACGCGTTACTGCAAGCTTTTGGCACGGAGATGAACATTTTACATGGTTGTGGTGAAGCGGAAATTGCTAGCATAGTAGGAGTGGATTTGGCGGCTATGATCGTTCGGGCCCGCTCAGGCATATTGGAATTATCAGCAGGCGGTGGGGGAACATACGGCAAAGTCGTACAACCTGGAAAGTAGAGTTATTGTCCTAAGGACAAGTCATATCGCGGAACGTTTTCTCATATGGTGTAACATGTAACCGGAAAGGGGAACGTCTCGATGCGTAATTTAAGGCTGATGATGAAGGAACAGACGCCTCTGTATATTTTTGTCGGCGTATTATTTCTGGTAGGTGTTGTATTTGGAGCTCTTATCGTTAGTGCGCTTACGATGGATCAGCAACAGGAGCTGGGGGATTATCTAGGGAATTTCTTTGTAACGGTTGATCAGCAGGGTCTACCCGCAGCACCTGATTCGTACTGGAGTATAGCGGCCTTAAATCTGAAATGGATTGGGCTGATCTGGATCCTTGGATTATCAGTCATTGGGCTGCCGGGAATCTTGATTCTTGATTTTCTTAAAGGGGTATTGATCGGCTTTACGGTCGGTTGTCTAGTAAGTCAATATTCATGGCACGGAATGCTGTTCGCATTAGTCTCCGTGGCTCCGCACAATCTGGTACTGATTCCTGTGTTGTTAGTAAGTAGTGCAGCGGCGATCGCCTTTTCCTTGCAGATGATTCGTAGCCGAGTGCTAGGACAACGTCGGACACCAGTGACTAGACCTTTTACTATGTACACCATATTGTCACTTGTAATGGCACTGTTGATTCTGGGCATTTCTAGTTTTGAGACCTATGTTACGCCGATCATGATGCGCTGGGTTACGCCTTCACTTGTACAAGCAGTGACTACCTTGGGCTTGCAGTAAAAGCGTTTGACTTCTCAAAGCGACACCCCCTATAATGGAAGAAGTGGTTTGAAGACCGGTGAGGTTATTTTCCAAGGGGGAGGGAGACAATGGAAGCTCGGATAGACAAAATTAAGCAACAGTTACAATCCCAAGGATACAAGCTTACACCCCAACGGGAAGCGACCTTAAGAGTGCTGCTGGAGAATGAGGAAGATCATCTTAGCGCTGAAGATGTTTTTATGCTCGTGAAAGAGAAAGCTCCCGAGATCGGTCTTGCGACTGTATATCGTACCCTGGAACTTCTTAGCGAGCTTCACGTCGTAGAAAAGATTAACTTCGGTGACGGTGTCGCCCGTTATGATCTGCGAACAGATACTGCGAAGCACCATCATCATCATTTAATTTGTGTGCAATGCGGTAGTATGGATGAGATTCGCGAGGATTGGTTAGGTCCGCTAGAAGAGCGACTGGAGAAAGAATTTAATTTCACAGTGCTTGATCATAGACTTGATTTTCATGGGATATGCTATCGGTGTAGCGATAAGAATAATTCAAACGGAAATCCGTCCTAAGTCATCTTATAATGAAATTCACTTCATAAGCTCTCCCCGGTTTTTTACCGGAGAGAGCTTTTTAAATGATTGGTCTATTAGAGGTATACATATCAGTCCGTTTTGGTGCATAAGGTGAAGGACGAGCAGATCTTAACTGTATGTTAGAGGGAGGCGTCCTTATGATCGTTTCTGTGCCCAAAACAGTTCGAAAGCTGTATTTTATGATCATGTTTGTGGCTCTAAGCTATTTGCTCTACAGTGCTATGAGCTGGCTTGGTGAATGGATCAGTCCGATAGAGAATTATGGAATTCCTGAAGGCTCCGCTGTTCGGGCTTTTGATCATGCCGATCGTGGTGACGATGGTCTGGATACAAGACAGCGTTTGCGCTTCTATTACTGGTATGGAGAATGAAAGCTTCGCAGGAAGCAGGAACAAGCGAGAAGAATGTCGAAGAAAACAAGGTGGATTCATGCAGCGTATACTAAATGTACACATCTGCAGAACCCTCATGCTGAATGTGCTGCAGGAAGTCACTATGAGTAGCTGCGCCAGGACAGGAGCGTGAAATAATGAAGTCACACTTGCAGCCGTTTTTACATTATTTGTCCGGAGATAAAGGCTTGTCCCCGAATACACTGGAATCTTACGGTAGGGATGTATCGCAGTTTCTGGAGTTCACTGAAGAGCGGGGGGCTAGTCAGCCTGATGAGATCCGAAGATCGCATGTGATATTATATCTTGGCTCATTACGCGGAGCTGGTCGAGCAACTGCAACGTTGAACAGGAACGCAGTGTCCCTCCGTGCTTTTTTTCATTATTTGCTGAAGGAACGTTTGATTGAGCAGGATCCAACACTGGACATGGAGACCATGAAGCCTGATAAGAAACCTCCTATGGTGCTTACCATTTCGGAAATAGAGCAGTTATTGGCTGCGCCGGATGTAAGTACACCACAAGGGATGCGCGATAAGGCTATGCTGGAATTACTCTATGCAACAGGCATTAAGGTCTCTGAATTAATCTCACTTAACGTGGATGATGTGCACACGGATATGAAATTTGCGCGTTGTACAGGAACTTCTGGCAAGGAGCGGGTAGTTCCCATTGGAACCCTTGCAGCTGAGAGTGTAGCGGCTTACACTTCACTTATGCGGGACAAGTTGCTTCGTGATCACCAGGAGGAAACAGCCATGTTTCTGAATAGTCTAGGCGGAAGATTAACCCGGCAAGGCTTTTGGAAAATCATAAAAAAATATGCACGGGAAGCAAACATTGAGCAGGATATTACGCCGCATACACTTAGGCATTCCTTCGCAGCCCATTTACTGGAAGGCGGAGCAGATTTGCGTTCCGTACAACAAATGCTGGGTCATGCCGATATTTCGACGACTCAGATTTATAACGGTATAGCCCGTAAGAATATGAAGGAAGTATATGAGAGCCACCATCCTAGAGCTCGATAATTCTGCTTTAAAGATGCTTTTTGTGAGTAAGATGGTTATGATGGAATCATACTGAAAGGATAGACTGGGGAATGATCCGCAGGTTATCTTTTAGCAGAAACGGATACCTGATAAGCGGTACGTTGTATCGCTAGCTTCGGAAGCGTATGTCTTCTGGAAGACGGTACAGCCGTTTCTTCTTGTTGGTACGAAAGAATATCTATATTAAAAAAGGAGTGAAGACAACAATGTCCTCATTTAAACGAATTGGGTTTATTGTTCTAGATAGTGTTGGTATCGGTGAAGCACCAGATGCTGCGAATTTCGGCGATGCTGGGTCGCACACGCTTGGTCATATATTGGATCGTGTTCCTGGTTTGAAGCTTCCTAATCTCCAGAAGCTCGGGTTAGCTAATATTGCTCCGCTGCCACCTCTAGAGCCTGTAGCTTCACCAACAGGGTACTACGGCAAAATGCAGGAAGTATCTGTAGGCAAGGATACGATGACCGGACACTGGGAGCTAATGGGGCTGAAGATTGAGGTTCCTTTCAATACGTATCCTGACGGTTTTCCAGCAGAATTGATTGAGAAGTTCGAAGCGGCAACTGGTCGTAAGGTAATCGGGAATAAACCGGCTTCCGGAACGGAGATTCTTGTTGAATACGGCGAAGAGCAAATGAAAACCGGTGCTTGGATTGTCTATACCTCTGCGGACAGCGTATTCCAGCTTGCTGCACATGAAGATATCATTCCACTCGAAGAGCTGTACAGCGCTTGTAAAATAGCCCGTGAGCTGACGATGGCTCCAGAATTCTCGGTTGGTCGCGTGATTGCTCGTCCATATGTTGGCGAACCAGGGAAATTCGTTCGGACGCCAAACCGGCATGACTATGCTGTGAAGCCGCCAGAACCAACGGTAATGAACGCGCTGACTGATATCGGTAAGGATGTTATCGCGGTGGGTAAGATCAACGATATCTTTACAGGAGAAGGAGTTACGGCTTCTTATCCAACGAAGAGCAATGAACATGGAATCGAAGTTACTATTGAGCAGCTTCGTCAACCGTTTGAAGGTTTCCTATTTACGAATCTGGTGGATTTTGATTCTTTGTATGGACATCGTCGTGATCCAGAAGGATACGGTCGTGCACTAGAAGTGTTCGATCAGGCGTTGCCTGAAATTCTATCTACGCTCGGTGAAGATGATCTATTGATTATTTCTGCAGACCATGGTAACGATCCGATCCATAGTGGAACTGACCATACCCGTGAATATGTACCGCTCTTAATCTATAGCCCGCGGTTTAAACATCCAGAAAGTTTGGGCATTCGTGAAACCTTCTCTGATGTAGCTGCAACCATTGCTGATAACTTTGGTGCGAAGGCGCCGCAGTATGGGACAAGCTTTTTAGCGAAACTGCAATAAAAGGTTGTGGGTTGCTCCACAACATCAATGAAGGAGGATCATCCATGAGCGCATTAACTCAAAAAGAAATTCAAGAAGCAGCTATGTATATAAAAGACAAATGTCCGGTGGCTCCGGAAATTGGATTGATCCTTGGTTCAGGCCTCGGTGTGCTTGCAGACCTTATTACTGATGGAGTAAGCATTCCATATGATGAGATTCCTCACTTTCCTGTTTCTACTGTAGAAGGACATGAGGGCGAGCTATTAATTGGTATGATCGAAGGCCGCCGAGTCGTGATGATGAAGGGCCGCTTTCATATGTATGAGGGTTATGGACCGGAGGTAACGGCATTCCCTGTACGGGTTATGAAAGAGCTTGGAATAGCCAGTTTACTAGTAACGAATGCAGCTGGTGGAGTGAACACTGATTTCACGCCGGGTGATCTTATGCTTCTTACGGATCATCTTAATATGACCGGTCGGAATCCTTTAATAGGACCTAATGATCCTGCACTTGGTGTGCGCTTCCCAGATATGTCGACCGCCTACAGTCGCCGCCTGATCCAGGTAGCGAAGGAAACGGCAGCTCAGCAGAATTTCGAGTTCAAAGAAGGTGTATATGCAGGTCTATTGGGACCTTGCTACGAAACGCCTGCTGAAATCGTAATGCTTCGTACGCTAGGTGCCGATGCAGTGGGCATGTCTACTGTATCGGAGACCATTGTTGCTCGTCATGCAGGTATCGAGGTATTGGGCATCTCCTGTATTACTAACATGGCCGCGGGAATCCTGGATCAACCTCTCAATCATGAAGAGGTGATGGAAACTGCAGAACGTGTACGTGAACGTTTCTTGAAACTGGTCTTAGGCTTTATTCCGAAAATGTAATTTCGGGCACTGCATTTTGAATTACTGGGAGGTCATAATTATGACACAAGTGATTAAATTTAAGCCATTGACGCACGAACAGGTAGTTAATTTAACTAAACCAAAATATATCGGATTTGCTCGCGCAAATGTCCGTGAAATGCAGGTGTAAAATGAGAGCTGTCGATATTATTCAGAAAAAAAGAGACGGTGGAGAGCTGAGCCGTGAGGAAATATCCTTTCTAATTCAAGGCTATAGTAAAGGTGAAGTTCCTGATTATCAACTTTCCGCTTGGGCCATGGCAGTTTATTTTCAAGGTATGAACGCACGGGAGACCGGTGATCTAACGATGGAAATGGCGATGTCCGGTGATCAAGTGGATCTGAGCCCAATCGCAGGCATTAAGGTTGATAAGCACTCCACAGGTGGAGTGGGAGATAAAACCACCGTGGTGCTTGCACCGTTGGTAGCCTCTGCTGGAGTACCGGTAGCGAAGATGTCCGGCCGCGGACTTGGGCATACAGGGGGTACACTTGATAAGCTGGAGTCGATCACTGGCTTTTCTGTAGAGATGGATCGCGAGCGTTTCTTTGATCAAGTAGGGGAGATCGGAGCTGCCGTGATCGGCCAGTCGGGCAACATTACACCCGCTGACAAAAAGCTGTATGCCCTTCGGGATGTAACAGCAACTGTTGAATCCATCCCTCTTATTGCAAGCTCAGTGATGAGCAAGAAGATTGCAGCGGGTGCAGACGCCATTGTACTGGATGTCAAAACCGGCAGCGGTGCTTTTATGAAGACGCTTGATGATTCTATTGCGCTTGCCCAGGCTATGGTGGATATTGGCACCCATTTGGGTCGTAATACTGTTGCGATCATCAGTGATATGGATCAGCCACTGGGTTACGGGATCGGAAATGCGCTGGAAATTAAGGAAGGAATCGAGACCTTGAAGGGTCACGGTCCTAAAGATTTACAGGAAGTCTGCCTTATTCTGGGCAGCCAGATGCTTGTTCTTGGCGGTAAAGCCAAGGATGAAGCGGAGGCTCGTTCGATTCTGATGACACATATTGAAGATGGCACAGCGCTGGAGAAATTCAAACAGATCGTGAGTGCGCAAGGCGGAGATGTTTCGCAAATCGATGATCCGGAGAAACTCCCTGCTGCTAAACGATTCATTGAAGTGAAAGCGAAGACTAAGGGTTTCATTGAGGGGATTCAAGCAGAAGAAATCGGTATTGCTGCTATGCTGCTTGGTGCAGGACGTGAAACCAAGGAATCTGTAATAGATTTGGCTGTAGGTATTCAACTCTCTAAAAAAGTTGGAGATGCTGTAGAGATTGGGGATACACTTGCAGTATTGCATATCAATGATGCCAGTGATAAGAAAGTAGAGGAAGCTGAGGGCAAGGTGTTAGAAGCTTACCGTATTACTTCTGAATCGGTTCCACCATTGCCACTGGTGTTCGCGCTTGTTACGAAGGATGGAGTAACACGGTACTAGCCAAGGAAATGTAATTATTGTCATGACAAAGACTTAAATAGACATTAAAACAGCGAGCCTCCGTTGATAGGAGCCTCGCTGTTTTACATTTTTGACGGAGCAGCTACAAATGCTTATCGATAAGATTGAAAATCTGAGAAGCCCCGCTGCTTGTATTACATAATACGACCACAGTCTCTCCACTAGCCGGATAGATAGCAGATCGGAAGGAAACACCGGGATCGTAGCCCATAATGTGAAACTTGAACACTTTTTCTTCTCGGAGGGTGATCCATACACCATAACCATAATAGCCTTCACCATCCACATGTATGTGGGGAGTAAGCAGCAATGAAGTGAGTACTGGACTCAAAAGGGTATAGTTCATTAGCCCGTTCCAGAATAACTGCATGTCGGGAGCGGTTACGAAAGCTCCACCGTCAGCGCCTCCTTTTACCGGGATTGAATAGATGTTGCTTCTCCAGCTACCGTTCTCTTCCTCTATGTATCCTAGTGCACAGTTGGCTGGTAAAGCATCTAACGTAAAGTAACCGGATTGCTCCATTCCGCAAGGCTTAAAGATGTGAAGCTCCACATAATCCGAAAAGGACATTTCACTCAATTCCTCCACCAGAAGACCTAGCACGATATATCCGGCATTGTTGTAGTGGAAACGTTCACCAGGGGTCCACATCATGGGGAGGTTTCGAAACATTGGTACAAAGTCTTCCAGCTGCCGTAAAGTGTACATAGTTTGTGTCTTCCACAGTTCTTCGAAGTCATCCATGATTGTTTCATCAAAATAATCTGGAATCCCAGAGCTATGCGTAAGCAACTGATGTATGGTGATTTCAGAACTAAAGAGAGGGAACTCTACCTTCTTCAGATAGTCTGATAATCTGCTTTCGAAAGAAATCAATCCCCTTTCGACCAGTTGACAGACGGCAATTGCTGTGAATATTTTACACCCGGAAGCGATCCCGAACCGAGTATGAATATTGTTTTCGCGCTTATTCGCCTTATTGGCATAACCGTGACAGCTGCTGGCGATTTCTTTATCATATTGTTTTGCTAGTACTACACCTGAGAAATCGTTCTGTTTTGCTTCTGTCTCAATATAAGTTTCTAGTGGGTTCATTCGTATATTCACTCCTCTGTAAGACAGTATAGGTTCTTAGTTAGCATTCGTGAAAGTCTACGATTTACCTTTAAAAGTCCTAAAATAAGAGCTAAAAAAATGGAAATACTTTAAAATTGAAATATCATTTAATCTCCCCTATAATAAAAATGCTCTGCAACTGCTGCTGGGCTTTTTTTAATTGATGATATCCTTACTTCTTGAGATAAATAATTGTGGTTATTTCCTTAAAAATGGAATAATTTCCACCCTTTCTGACGAAACTGGAACACAGTACCTGTGATATGAAGGTTAACGTTCAGGAGGGGAACCATTGTGAGAAAAATGCGTTTTGCTGTGCTTGTGCTCTGTATCGCTGTATCGGTTCTAGGACCTATATCAGGCGCTTATGCAGAAGAAAAAACTAAGGACTCTGGCAGTAATGCTGCCGCTGTAGACCTCGCACCGGGAGCGCGTTCTGCTATTTTGATGGACGCTGGTACCGGAACCGTTATTTATGAGAAGAACAGCCATGATAAGCTGCCTCCCGCAAGTATTACGAAGATTATGACGATGTTACTAACGGTGGAAGCGCTGGATGAAGGAAGGCTGCAGCTGACTGATAAGGTGCGAACAAGTGAATATGCAGCTTCTATGGGCGGATCGCAGATTTTTCTGGAGCCTGGTGAAGAAATGTCGGTAGACGATATGCTCAAAGGCATCGCTATGGCTTCTGGTAATGATGCTTCTGTGGCGATGGCGGAGAAAATAGCTGGTTCAGAGAGTGCGTTTGTCGATCTGATGAATAAACGTGCAGAGGAACTGGGTCTAAAAGATACCCATTTTGCCAACTGCAACGGTCTTCCGGCCGCCAATCACTATTCCTCAGCTTACGATATTGCGGTCATCAGTCGTGAGCTTTTGAAGCATGATCAAATTATCAAATATACCGGTTCCTATCAGGATTACTTACGTAAGGATTCAACTAAACCGTTCTGGTTGGTGAACACGAACAAGCTAGTGCGTTTCTACACTGGTGCTGATGGTTTGAAGACTGGTTATACTGCTGAGGCAAAATTCTGTCTGTCCGCTACAGCAGCAAGAGATGGCCTTCGTGCTGTCGCTGTTGTGCTAGGCGAGCCGAACACAAAGACACGCAATAGTGAAGTGTCAGGCATGTTCGATTACCTGTTCTCGCAATATAAAGTACACACGATTCACAAAGAAGGGGATGCCATCGGCACCCTAAAGATTGAAAAGGGCGTAAAATCCGAGCTGCCGATAACGGCCAAAGAGACGTACAGTGTTCTTTTGAAAAAAGGTGTGACTCAAGAAGGCATTCGCCACGAACTAGTATTGCCGGAAAGCGTGAAGGCTCCAGTAGCTGAAGGTCAATCTGTGGGCAAGCTAGTTGTCTACCAAGGAACCCAAGTGATTAAGGAATATGAATTAAAAGCAGGGGAAGCTGTGCCGAAAGCAGGCTGGTGGAAGCTCTTTAAGCGCACAACTGGCTCGATGTTCGGCGTAGATTAAAAACAGTTTTTTTGTAGATTACCCCCATGTACTCTGTAGATTCATAGGGGTTTTCTTCTAGTTTTGTCGTGAGGCAGGATTCCTGATTTGCCGCGTAGAAAACCTTGTCCTTGAAGGGAATAGGTACTGTCTTTCAAGGTCAGTTTTCAAAGCAACGAAGAGGAGAGTGGCAAGCATGAATTCTCATGTGGAGATGGAGCATCACAGGGGTGTGTTGATTGTCCGTTTATCAGGGGAGTTGGATCATCACGCAGCCGATTTTGTAAGAATGGATATGGATGAAGCGATTATGCGTGGTCAGGTATCGCATTTGGTTCTTAGTCTTAAGCATCTGCAGTTTATGGACAGTTCAGGCCTTGGCGTGATTCTGGGAAGGTATAAACTGATCCACAGTAAAGGTGGAAAAATGGTTGTGTGTGACGCAACGGCACCTGTGAAGCGGCTGCTGGAAATGTCAGGCCTGTTCAAAATCATGCCCCTATATGACGACGAGAGTACTGCACTCTCGGATTTGGAGGTTGCGTTATGACAAATAGTAAGGCTGGTAACTTCATGAACGTGCAGTTCGCTGCACGCTCGGAGAACGAATCGTTCGCGCGTGTAGTCGTAGCGGCGTTCGTTTCCCGGCTTGATCCTACAATGGACGAGCTGAATGATCTGAAGACAGTCGTGTCGGAAGCGGTCACCAACTGTATTATTCATGGGTATGATAGTGATCCGGAAGGTATTGTGACTATTTCGGCATCGCTGGACAACGAAACGGTACATCTAACCATTGAGGATCAAGGACGGGGCATTGAGGATTTGGAGCTGGCGCAACAGCCGCTTTATACCTCTAAGCCAGAGCTGGAGCGGTCGGGCATGGGCTTTACTATTATGGAGAATTTCATGGATGAATTTGAAGTCACTAGTGAACCGGGACACGGTACTTCTATCTCAATGAAGAAAACCATCGTCTCGAAAAAAGCTTTATACAATTAGGGGTTGGAGCCATGGATGCAGAGTCAAAAAAAGCTCCGCCGACCTATTTGGACGATGCGGAGGTCAAACGTCTTATCGCGCTCAGTCAGGCTGGAGATAGTCTTGCCCGCGACACGCTTGTAAGCTGTAATATCCGACTGGTCTGGTCGGTAGTGCAGCGGTTTA
The DNA here is from genome assembly GCF_976954365.1 of Paenibacillus sp. Marseille-Q9583. Lineage (NCBI taxonomy): Bacteria > Bacillati > Bacillota > Bacilli > Caryophanales > Paenibacillaceae > Paenibacillus > Paenibacillus sp. Marseille-Q9583. The sequence goes on along the minus strand of NZ_CDRJTB010000026.1, from coordinate 51,804 downwards.
TGAACCGCGGGTATGAGCCTGACGATTTGTTCCAGATCGGTTGCATCGGACTACTGAAGTCCGTTGATAAATTTGACCTCAGTTATGAGGTCAAGTTCTCCACTTATGCGGTGCCGATGATTATCGGTGAGATTCAGCGTTTCCTTCGTGACGATGGCACCTTGAAGGTCAGTCGTTCCCTTAAGGAAATGGCTAATAAAGTTCGTAAGATGAAGGACGAAATGTCTAAAACGCTTGATCGTCTGCCTACGATTGGTGAGGTTGCGGAAGCGTTAGGGGTTACACCCGAAGAAGTGGTATTCGCTCAAGAAGCCAATAAACCACCGACCTCTATCCATGAGACGGTGTTTGAGAATGATGGAGATCCGATCACGCTGATTGATCAAATCGCTGACGAATCACAGGAGCGTTGGTTCGATAAGCTGGCATTAAATGAAGCTATCGGAGGCCTCAGTGAACGTGAACGTCTGATTGTCTATCTTCGCTACTATCGTGATCAAACGCAGTCGGAGGTCGCCAGTCGTCTAGGGATCTCTCAAGTGCAGGTATCCCGGCTGGAGAAGAAAATATTGCAGAATATCCGTGAGCAGATTGCTCAGTAGGATAAAGTTATTCATGTAATGACGCTTGTAAAATAGCGAATTAGAACAAAAAGCCGCCCCGAAAAAGGGGGGGCTTTTTATGTGGAGGTGATCTCAATATGCATTCACTCGGCGACGAGAATGTGATCACATGGTCTATGGATATGGAAGAAAATCTACTGACGATGTCGAGAATTTTAGAGGAATGGGTTGGTTGCACAAGTAAGACTAAACCGCACAGCCCTAGTTTTTTACGGGAACTTGTGAATGTAGTGGATCGTGATCGATATGATGCTTACATGGAAAGATTAAATGCTGGTCATATCAGTAGTCTTGAATATCGGATGCAACTACCTACTGCAGGACTGAAGTGGGTTCAAAATATCGGCACGCCTATCCTAAATAAGGAGAACAAGGTCTGCCGAATAGATGGGGTTATGCTGGACATTACTGAACAAAAAACGGCACAAATTCAATTAGAAAGCACATTTTCTTTGTATCAACAGATGTTCTCTAATCTAGATGTGGCGGTTTGGTCTTACGATTACGTATCTAAGAAAGTGTTATTTATATCGGATGCCATTCTCAATATCACCGGTTATTCCATTGAGCAGGTGAAAGAGGATGACTTTTGGCTTCGTATTGCTTATAAGGAAGAAAATCCCTTGATTCATGAGATCATATCATCAGTTGGTCAAGGGATTCCACAACTTAGTGAATATCGAATCATCCACGCAAGTGGTGAGCCTCGCTGGCTACAGGTCAGAATCATACCCAGTCTAGATGAATCCCAAGCGGTGGTTCGGTTAGACGGGATCTTGGCAGATATCACTGAAAGAAAGTTAATGAAGGAGGCATTACTCAAAAGTGAACAGCGCTATAAATCCTTATTTGACTATAACTCAGACGTCGTATGCGAGGTGAATCTGCAAGGTAATATTTTGGCAATCAACTCTGCGGCAGAGCAAATTACTGGAGAAGCTCTAGGTATGCTCGGAGATAACTTGTCGATCAGGAATCTGTTTGGTGTAGAGAATATATCAAAGATGTCGGATTCTTTTGAAAAAACAATATTGGGATCTGCTCAGCACTATGTTGTGACATCTTCCCGTGAGGATGGATCAGAGAGTCACTGGACTATGAAGAATATCCCGATTTATGTGAATAGTCGTATTGTGGGTGCATTTGTGGTCGCTAAAGATATAACATCAGCAGTAGAAGTAGAACATAAGTTAGCACAGCGTGAAGCAGAGTATAGACTTATTATTAATAACATGAAGGATATGATGGGGGTTCTGGATCAAAAAGGGAATTTTATTGTAGCCTCTCCCTCCTGTGAGACCCTAATCGGCATTCCTGTAGGTTTAATCAAGGACACTACCATCCTAGAGTATATCGATCCAGATGAGCGAGAAAGCTTGCGTGAACAAATATCAAATATTTTTCGGACAAAAGCAAGTAAGATGTTTTACAATCGTTTTATTCACACAAAAGGTTATATCTTAAATTTAGAATGTCTTGCTACTCCCGTTCTAGGTGAGGATGGAGAGGTAACGAGTATCGTAATTGTAGCAAGAGACATTACTAAGAGAGTCCAAATGGAAAATGAATTAAGGGAAAGCGAGGAGTTCAATCAGCAGCTGATCAAGATGTCGCCTGAAGCGGTTGTTCTGCATAGCGATTATAAGTTTGTTTATGTAAATTTCTCTTGTCTTGGATTATTTGGAGTTAGCGATGAGAGTCAATTGATCGGTAAAAATATTTTCAATTGGGCGCACCCGGAGTATCTGCGGCTGTCGAAAGAACGCATGCGTGAGATCTATAAAGAACCCTATAAGATCATAGCTCCTATTGAACAAAAGGTCGTACGTTCGGATGGAACGATTATCGATGTAGAGGTAACAGCTAGCTCCATTTTGTATAAGGGGAAAGTCGCATGTATCTCTATATTTAGGGATATAAGTGATCGAAAAAAAGCAGATGAGGACAGAGAACATACAGAGCAGATTATTCGAGAGAGTGAGGAACGGTATTTTCGCCTGCAAACGAGTCTCGATCAGTTCTCCCAAGATCTTTTTGGTGTGATGAAGATTAGTCATATGGAACAGCGGTTACTTAGAGAAGTCAGAGAAACTCTGCAGATAACAAATATAAAATTTATCGCAGTTGAATCTAACCATGATAAATTATGTGAAATTATCGAGACGGAGCAAGGGTATTCACTCAAGATCGGGGAGTCCAGAGGAAAAAGCTACTTGCTGTCGATTAACGAGAAGACGCTTTTACTAGAAATCGGTTCTATTCGAGTGTGGCTGGAGACGATTACCCGTTATGTCAGTGTTCTCTTTGATCATTTTTTGCTTATCGAAGATTTAACGAAGGATCTTGAGCTAGCGGCTTCTATGCAGGTGGCCCCTACATGGCTTCTCCGATTTATGTTTAATTTATCCGAGAATGAGCGAAAAAGACTTGCACAGGACTTACACGACTCAGCGCTTCAAGAACAGATTATCTGGTATCGTAAGCTGGATTTTCTCTTAGGTGAAAGGTCCATTAATGGGGAACTTAGAGAACAACTAGAACAGATCTCAGAAGGTTTACTTGATGTTATTTATCAACTGCGGATTATTTGTAACGAGCTCCGACCTCCTGCATTAATCAATGAAGGTCTTATCTCCTCGCTGGAGACGTTGTTTGAATTTACGCAGCTACGTACCAACTATCAGATTTATTTCGAGTCTGAAGGATTCACGCATAAGTTAGATGATGAAGTGCTTATAGGTCTGTACCGTATTGTGCAAGAGCTTTTAGCTAATGCAGCAAAGCACTCTTTTGCGACAGAAGTCCACATCACCTTAGCTAGTGAAGACAATCATATTCATTTGGATTATAAAGATAACGGAATCGGAATGAATTTATTTGGTGAGGATTCACTTACAAGTATGGGGATTTATGGGATGAAGGAAAGGGTTCGAAGTATGGATGGGTCCATAGTATTCCGATCGCCAGACAAAAAGGGATTAACGGTCAATATTTCTATACCTGCAGATTAATCATGCGGCATAACAATTGGATAGAGGGGTAGTCATAGGCATGATTCAAATATTGTTAGTGGATGATCATCCATCTGTTATGGAAGGGACTAAAATGATATTAGAGCAAGAGGGAGACATGAAGGTTACTCTAGCTAATTCAGCGGATGAAGTGCTTGAAATGGTGAGTAATCATTCCTTTGACGTAATGTTATTTGATCTTCATATCGCGGATGTGAATGGGATTGATTTGGCGAAGCAAGTATTAACAATGAACGCGGATGCGATTATCTTAATCTACACCGGATATGAATTTACTAACAAATTTAACCTGATGATAGAATCGGGGATCTTTGGGTTTATCTCAAAAACAACCAATAGAGAGCAGTTGATTACAGCGGTACGATGTGCATTAAGAGGGGAAGTCATTCTGCCGCGGACCTTAGTCATGCAGTTAAGAAAAGTATCGCCTAAAGGATTAGAAATCAATGATGAACAAGCAACCTCCATGATTAGCAAAAGGGAACATGAAATGCTGACGGAAATCGCAAAAGGAAAAAGTAATAAGGAAATAGCGGAGATTGTGCTTATGAGTCAGCGGTCACTAGAATATAGTTTAACGAATTTGTTCCAAAAGCTAAATGTGAAATCTAGAATTGAAGCGGCTATAAAAGCTAAACGGCTCGGAATATTGAAGGAATCAGATTTTACTAATTCATTGTGAAAATACGTAGCAACCCTATAGATTGAAATCCCGATCACTAGATAGTGAGGCGGGATTTTTTGTTTTGCGCGTCATTGCGTAGATGCGCAATAATTTTGCGTGATCACGCCATTTTTTTTCGGTTACCATATTCTGCTTACCGTTTATGATGAAATAGTTCCTAAGAATTACTAAAAATTGACTAACGTAATGAGGTGCAGAAGGATGAAATGGTTTTATAATTTGAGAACAGCAGTGAAGCTAATCTCAGCATTTGTGTTGGTATCAGTCATTTTATGCTTTGTAGGATTCTATGGAATAAGTAATTTGAGTAAGATGGATGAGTCCATCGAGGATATGTATAAAAATCGCTTAACACCGATTGCCTATCTCGGTGAAGCGAATGAACTTTTTTTAACGAATAGAATAAACATCCGGGATATAAATACGATGGCCCAAACCGAGGTGAAGAAAAAAGAATATCGGGATAAATTACATAAGAATGTCCAAAGCATTGAAGACATCATGAGTAAATACAGTAAGACAAGATTGAGAGAAGAAGAATTAGAGAAAATGAAGGATTATCCTGAGATCTGGCAACGTTATACCACCAGCGTGGATCATGCAATTGAATTGGATAAGAAGATCATTAGTAATGAAGAATATACGAATTATTTGCTGACAGGAGATTTACAGCTGGCCACCACGGAGATGACGAATTTCTTGCAAGGTTTAATTGACATTAATATGAAGCAGGCACAGGAATCCAGTGATAACGCCAATAAATTATATCAATCCTCTCGGCTGATTACCTTTAGTGTTACTATCATTGCACTTCTGATCAGCGTGGGTTTTGGCTATCTAATCTCGCAAATTATTGCACGGCCTCTTAATCAAGTGATGCGCCTGCTAGGTAAAGTAGCCAATGGAGACTTGAGCGAAACGTCGAATCTAAATTCTAAGGATGAGATCGGAAGACTTGCGAATTCTGTGAATGAAATGGTTCTGAACTTAAGGCATACTGTGGGGGGGATTTTGTCCTCTGCGGAAAGTGTCTCGGCGGCAGCACAGCAAATATCAGCAAGTACTGAGGAAGTAGCTAGCGGCAGTATGAGTCAAGCCACTGCAGCGCAAACGATGAATGAGTTGTTCCGAGAATTGTCTGAAGCGATTAATTCAGTAGCTCAGAGTGCAGAGCAAGCCTCAGAGCTGTCAGATCATACGATGCGTATTGCTCAAGATGGAGGTGCGGTGGTTACTGACTCCATTCAAGGGATGACGTTACTTAACAACCAAATGTCAAGACTAGAAGAAGGCTCAGATAAAATTGGCGAGATCATTGCGGTCATTGATGATATTGCAAAACAGACAAATCTGCTGGCTCTTAACGCAGCTATAGAAGCGGCTCGTGCAGGTGAACAGGGACGAGGTTTTGCCGTTGTAGCAAATGAAGTAAGAAAGCTAGCAGAGCGGAGCAGTGAGGCTACTAAGCAAGTCACGGACATTATTAAAGAAATGCAGAAGAATACGCAGCATAGTGTAAAGGCTGTAGTCGAAGGCGTAGCTTTTTCACAAAAAAATGGGGAAGCCTTTGATCATATTCTCTCTATGGTGAACGATACCGCTCATAAAGTAACAGAAATCGCTGCTGCCAGTGAAGAACAGGCCGCGCAGTCATCAGAGGTGTTGTACTCGATCGAGAGCATATCGGCAGCAACGGAAGAAATGGCGGCAAGCAGTAGTGAAACGGCAACGACGGCTAATGCATTAGCACAGCTTGCGGAGGAACTAAATGCACTCGTATCTATTTTTAAAGTTAAATAAACAGTGTCATGGGGATCATCATTGATAGGAGAGGGGAAGTAGTGCAAAAGTTAAAGGTGCTCGTTGTAGCTACTTCAGTAATGATGCGTAAACAGATCTCGAACCTTATTGCGGAGGATTCAATTATCGAGGTCATTGGAGCAGCTCGAAATGCATCCGAAGCGGTATGTATGGTTCAAGAATTCAGGCCTGATGTCGTGATTATAGATGTAGAAATGCCAGAATTGAACAGTTTAGTAGCACTCTCAAGCATTATGTCACAGCGCCCAACCCCCATCCTTATGCTAAGCCCAGGGACAAAGGATGGAATAACGGCAACCATCACAGGTCTACAGAACGGAGCAGTAGATTTTATATCCAAACCAACTCCATTCCATGGACCTGATTTATCCCATATAAAAGATGAGCTAATATTCAAGATTAAACAGGCTGCCCAAATTCCACTGAGAACCCTCATTCTTAACAATATTACTGTTTCCAAAGTGATTGCAGGACAACAGGCAGAAGACAATTCTAAGAAGGGATGTATGAAAGAATGGGATCAAATCGTGGCCATAGGATGTGGAGTAGGTGGCCCGAAGGCGCTTGAAATCGTAATTAGCTCGCTCCCGGCTAATTTTCCATATCCTTTGTTGATCGTTCAGCATATGCCGCCTAAGTATACGAAAGTATTAGCAGAACGATTAAATCGCTTCTCAAGTATACAGGTGGTTGAGGCGAAGAATGATCAGTTGGTGCTCGGCGGAACGGTATATATCGCATCTGGTAAATGTCATATGACTATAGTTCAGCAAGGGCAAGAATATAGAATTAAACTACACAGGAAAGCTCCAGTGAACGGGTATCGTCCATCTATTGATGTATTGTTCGATTCTATCTCAGGCTTAAAAAGCCTGAAGCAGCATGTGATCCTGATGACCGGAATGGGTAATGATGGAGCGAGAGGTATGCTGAATGCCAAACAAGCTGGCGCTCGATCTACCCTTGTAGAATCACAAGAGACTTCGATTGTAAATGAAATGCCTGAAGCGGCGTTGGCGCTAGGGTGTGTGGATCATGTGGTTCCTTCGCATTTGTTAGCCTCGAAGATTATGGAAGTTACAGGGGAGTTGCGGCGGTAGGTGGGGAAGAGTTATTTTAGAGCCTTTTTAAGGCTTTTTTTTTTTGTGGTTTGTTAAAGCTGTTGCAGTTGTGTTATCAGAAAACTTTGATTGGAAAGCATCGAAGTAATGGCTCTAAAGTTGTTCCCCCTTAGATTGTATATTCATCTGAAATTAGGACATTGTATAAGTGAAAAAATAAGGAAAGAAGTGATTAATAATGGTACATATGTATGATGTGAAACAATTTGGTGCAGTAGGTGATGGAGTCTCAGATGATACGGGGAAAATTCAAGGTGCAATTCAAGCTGCACAGACTGCCGGAGGAGGGACAGTTTTCTTTCCGATTGGTGATTATAAAGTAAGCTCGACACTAAATATTACTGGTAGCAATGTGCAAATCGTAGGAAGTGGACATGGCTCGAAAATTTTTCTCGATAAAAGCTCAGGTACCGTTATTAAAATTGGTCACTCTACAGAAATGAATCAGACAACCCATAATAAAATAAAAAATATCGCAATTTCTAGAAGTGAAAACCCTGATATAGATTCATATGGAATTTGGGTTGAGAGAGCTATGTATACAGATATTGACGAAGTAACGGTGTATAAATCTGGCTGCGGAATTGCAGTTGGGCCAAAAGATATAGAGGGAATACCGAATCAGTTTACGAATATAACTAATTCCAGATTACTCCATGGTATGTTTCCCGATTCTGGTATCATTTTTTATTCGGGTGCTGATCATAAGGTTTCTAAAGTATTTGTTGAGCCAGAAAATCGTGGAATAGTAATGTCAGGCCATTCGAATGCAATCACAATAGATCAAACCTCTGTTATTAATGGAGGGACCTATCAATATGGAATTGTAAGCGAGGGGACTGGTTTTGCACGTTACGTGACAAATAGTATCATAGAAAATGCACTACACCAGCAAATCTTTATAGGGGGACTTTCGGAAAGGTTCACAATAACTAACTCGTGGCTTGGCGCTGGGAATTTAGAAGGTGATACTCGCATTGGTATTCAAATAGAGCCAGGGGCTAAAACTATTACAATTGCAAATAATCGTATAGGTGATCAACGTAAAATGGGAATCCTATCACGAGGCGACGAAGTAATAATTGAGGGAAACACATTAGAAGGCAATGTAAACAGTAAATGTGCTTGTGATAGTTTGCAAGTGGAAGGTGGTAAACACGTAATAATTACAGGTAATATAATTCGAAGTAATTCCGCACGTTTCGGTGCAGGTCTTTATGACCACAGTAGTAACTCACTAGATCACTTCATATTTACAAACAACGATACTTCTGAGGAGGGAAGTAGTGGGTATACAATTAATGCTAGTGGGAAACACAGGATAGTTGCAAATAATCTATAGAATAATATAACTTATAATTAAAATATATGTAGAGTTATAGCAGTAGGAAGAGAAATATAAAAAAACAAAGTTGCTCATTATGTATAGAAAGATTAGAAGAAGCACTTTAACATCGAGAACAGTAAATAGAACAACACCAGACACATGTACCATCAATCCATGTGTCTTATACTTCATTCCCCCAATAACCACTTCTGTGAGCAATCTAACAACCGTTCTCTTCACTTAGTTTTATAGTATTTACAGGAATAACTTAATTCCATTTAATGTTAATCCGCCAAGCTATGAAGGGGACGGTGCGAGCATGCCTATTCTAGAGGTAGAGAATCTCTCAAAAGAATATAAAGGCAAGGGCAAAATGAATGTGTTTCGGGCGCTAAACGGCATAAGCCTGCGTGTGGATAGCGGAGAGCTTGTAGCGATTATGGGGCCTTCGGGGAGTGGTAAAACGACGCTGCTGAACATCCTTAGCGGGATCGACACGGAATATAGTGGGGTAGTCCGGATTGCAGAGACTAGTATAAGCGAGATGTCTAAGAACGAGCTTGCACTGTTTCGCCGGCAGCGAATGGGATTCGTTTTTCAAGATTACAATCTGCTGGATAGCCTGACCCTACGGGAAAATATAATGGTGCCCATGGTTCTGGATGACCAAGAGGTAGACGACATCAATACCAAGACAGATGAGACGTTATTGCTCTTTGATCTGGGCGAGGTGAAGGATAAATATCCGTATATGGTTTCAGGAGGACAGCAACAACGAGCGGCGATTAGCAGAGCGATTATAAATGATCCAGAGGTGATCTTTGCGGATGAGCCGACGGGGAATTTGGATTCCAAATCCTCAAGTATAGTGATGAAGACCTTCGCCAAACTGAATGCTCTGAAAGGAGCAACAATTGTGATGGTCACACATGATCCTTTTGCGGCCAGCTATTGTAATCGCGTACTTTTTATCAAGGATGGGGAGGCTCTATTAGAGATTACTAGGGACAATAAAGAACGGAGAGCATTTTTTGATAGGATTCTGGAGAGTCTGGCCTTTATTGGAGGGGGAGAAGATGACCTTTAGGAGAATGGCTATTCAGATTATTAAGGCGAACCTTAGAAGGTATTTGTTATTTTTCTTATGCAGCAGCTTTACGATTATGGTCTTTTTCGCCTTTTACTCCCTGTATACGAACCCTGATTTTAATGACCCCTATCAAGTAAATGGAATGGTGTCTGGTAATTTATACGCTCCTTTCTTGGTTATAAGAGTGTTTGCTGTTCTATTTATTGTATATGCGCAAATGGCCTTTTTGAAATTCAGAAAAAGCGACTTTGGGCTGTTAATGGTTCTTGGAATGACGAGCCACAATATCCGTAAAATTATTTTGTTAGAAAATAGCTTGATTGCATTAGCTTCGATTCTCACGGGCTTAGGTGCAGGAACGGTTTTCTCCGGTCTTTTCTTCATCATCATCTCGTTGTTTGTTAATATAGGGGGCAGTTCTTTTTCACTTACGCTGGAAAGTTATCTGTATACCATTAAATTCTTCGGGATTATTTACATAGCTGTGATTGGAATCCAATTAATATTAACGCTGAGATACAATATTGTACGCCTTCTAAAAGAATCCAGAACCGCAGAACGTAGCCTTCTTCATGGTAAAATCACAGGGATCATCGGAGTCGTACTACTGGGGATCTCCGTTTATGATATGATTACTCATTACAGTCCTGATGATGCCCGTATGATGTTAATCAATCTGGGAGTAAGTATGGTGGGTGTCTATTTGCTGCTGTCAGGACTTGGGGACTGGATGAAACTCATCTTTTCGCGATCTACGAAAGCTTATCATAAGCATTTAATGTTTAGCTCCGATTTGAACTATACTCTTGGGCGCTCCAAAATAGTGCTTTCTCTCATCACGTTCCTCGTCTTCATCACGGTTTTTCTAAGTGGCATTATCTTTTATATTACCTGGGATGCTGAGAATATTTCTGTAAAAAACAACCCTTATGATATTGCCTATGCAGAAGTATTCGGGAAAAATAGCCTTCCATCTGAGACACTCAGCGAACTCACGGATCATGGTGCTACACCGCTGATTTCACACCAAACGCTTGAATACATTGATTTGTTCAATTTCAAAGTATTTTTGGATCAAAACATCAACACATTAATCGGCAGTAATTATCATGTGGAGAAAGATCACTTTCTTAATCTTGCCTTAGTTGCTCGAGGAGAAGAATGGATGAATCAAAGACCGGAGATGCCCACCTTCGAAGTGAAGCTTTCTTCCGGGAATCATACGTTGTACTCACAAGGACTTATATTTAAAATGCTATTTAACCCTGTGGCGAATCTTATGAATGGTCTTCATGTCATTGTTAACGAAGAGGATTATATGGTGCTGAAAGCGGAAAATAAAAAATCGATCGGTAACCTTCAGCTCCTGAATTTTAAGGATTGGAAAAAAACTGCGGATATAGATGCTAAGTTAAATGCCGCTTTAGCCAAATATAACAAAGACAATACAGAGTCCTGGTATGGCAATGAACGGCACGAAGCTCTCGTATTCTCTACGAAGTCTAGAATAAGTGACTATCTACAGTTACAGGAGTCTGGCCGATTTGGAATCTTCGTAATTTCATTTGTTGGTTTAATATTTTTCGGCGCCTCCGGGATAGTGCTGCATTTCAGTATTCAGACCGATTTAGAGCGTGAGAGGATCAAATTCTGGAAGTTGAACAAGATTGGAATTACTTCTAAGGACGTGGCTCGCATTATAGGCGGCCCCTTAAAAGTGCTGTTTTTTCTCCCGTATGCATTAGGCATTGTATTGTCTTCTTTTTATGTTGTTAGTTCTTCCAGGGTTGAAATGTCTACAGCTCTGGAGCCGATGTGGTTTTGTTTGTTGGTAGGCGGAGCGTATCTTTTATTACAAGTCCTCTTTTATCGTATATACACCAAAATATACACTCACAATATGCTGGCTCATATCGAACTGCTTGATGTTCCCAGAACGAATAATACAAGATGTAAATTTAATTCCAATTATAATAATATTAACAAATAAAAACGTAGGGGGGATTCCATTTGAAAAAGATTTTTTCCAGAATTGCAGTCGCATTAATGATCTTGACCCTTGTTGCGATAGTCACTTGCTTTTATATTGGTGAATTCACCTATGCGTATGGATTAATTTTGGTGCTGTTTTTCGTATTTGCGGGGATGGGGCAGCTCTATAAGCTTAAAAATGATGAGTATATGTACAAAAAATTAAATAACACCGATGAGTATAATGAATATACTAGATGATATAAAATTAACAGAAACTTCTTATGTATAACCAAAACACCCCACTGTAGGCGATGCCTAATAAGTGGGGTGTTTCTTTATGTGCTATTCTTATTTCTTACCGTTGCGCTTAAATTATCTATTGATGGATCGGGCCATTCTAATGTAAGTGTGCCTTTTCCCTCTAATAGCAATGCTATAATCCATAATATTCTCAGGATTAGCCGTTTTATAACCTGCATCGCCAATATGATGCATGTCTGTTCCAGTCATTTTGCACATGAGGGCGATTTGTTTTATCGTATCAGAGTCAGCGTCTTCTTGAGAGGTGCCTATGGCCGTCAGGGTTAAAGCTCCAAGACTATGTGCATATGTAACTAATTCTTTAATATACTCCATGGTAATACCTGGAACTGTTCCTGGTGCAGGCATTAATATAATATTGGCACCTGCTTCAACAAATTCCTGGATATCAGCTTTGGTAATAATATTTTCACCCGCTTCCTTGAGTGATCCAGATGCATGCATTTTGCCAGCAACCAGAATTATTTCATTTCCCAAAATAGCAGTTATCCCTTTCAAGGAACTTGTAATAGCCTTATTAGAAACTCCCGTGCCAGGATTACCGGTTAAAATAATCATATCTGCTCCTAGTTCATAAGCTGTTTTAGCCGTATCCGCAGTAGCAAGTCTCCCTTGTGATATCGCTGTGAATCCACCTATAATCTCTTGATCATGATCTACCGGCTCTAAATTAATCCCTATCAACCTTCCAGTCAATCTTTTAATCTCTTTAATGATATTTTGTTTTTCAACATTTGGGATTCCATTAAATATAGGCTCATACACATCGAACATATTTAACAGTAAAATATCTGCACCAAAGGCTGAAGCGAGTTCCGCATTACTAATGGCATGAAGTGTAGGATTATACAGTCCAATGATCTCAGATACTAAGACTCTACCTTCACTAGCAACAATAGAATCTAATATATCTTTTTTTTTCATTTCTACAAAATCTGAAGCGTTACAGTCTAATATACGTTTTGTCATGGTAATCCCTCCAATAATTAATAATAAAATAGGCAATAGCAGAAAAGGATATCCTTCTCAGCTATTGCCCATGGAATGGTAACACGCTGTGTACTTAAATATGTAGTTGAATCGAATTATAAATTCATTTGTAAAATTTGTCAATATAGCTTTATGGCTCAGTATAGATGAAAAAAGACCCACAAGAAGATCACTTTTTTCAAAGTAATCTTTTTGTGAGTCACATTTAGAGTGCATAAGTGGGGTGTTTCTTTATGTGTTTATTCTTATTTCTTACCGTTGCGCTCAAGAATCATATCAACGAACAGATCGATTTGTGCGGTAATGGCAATAGGATCATAGCGATAGAAAGTATCAAAATCGTTGTAGAACAGATGATCGTTCTTCGCAGCAGCAAGTCCGTTCCAAACGGGTGATTCCTTCAGCTCTTTCAGCTTATCACCTTTTTTATCAGGATCATAAGTAGTTAGGAACATGTAATCTGCTGCATATTCTGGCAATAGCTCCATGGATAGCTGCAGTGTTTGGTTGTCATTGCTGTTCTTAGTAGGCATTTTCAGCTTAAGTGCATTATAGAGGGCTTGTCCACCACGGCCCGCATTGTTACCGAAGGTCCATAGCTCACCTTTGTCAGTCAGCTCATATATTCCGAATGTATCATTTTCATTCACGACACCTTTAAGCTTTTCACGGCCTTCAGCAGCTTTCTTCTCAAAGTCAGCAATGAATTGCTCAGCTTTATCAGGTGCTCCTACGATATCTCCAAACAGTTTTACGGTTTCATAGATGTTCGTAGCAGTTCCGTATGGAATGTGAATGGTTGGAGCGATCTTGGATAAAGCATCATAGTTGTCATCGTACATAACTACAATTAGATCAGGTGCAAGTTCTAGTGCTTTCTCAGCGTTGACTGGAGCACCAACATCTTGTGTATTTTTGAGCAGGTCTATCAAGAAGGGGTTATCAAAAGTACTAGGTTCAACGCCTATGACGTTAGCTCCAACGGAGAGTAATTCCCCGCCATAATAATCTGTAACGATCCGCTGAGGTTTAACTGGGATTTGAACAGTACCTTTAGTAGTTTCATAGCTGCGCATTTCGGTAGCTGAAGCATTGTTGTTTCCCCCGCAAGCCGTCACAAATACAGACAATAACATTACGAGTGCCAGGATGGGGAATAGGGTCTTTCTTTTTAGCATGGTAAACCTCCCTAAGTATATGTACCGAATAATAATAATGAGAATCATTATCAACATTATTTTCAATTTGAACTGTATCAAAGCTTAGAATTTCTGTCAATGCAATAAATTAAATGGTACCAATTAAATCTATCTATTGCCAAACCTAGGAAATGTAATTTACAATAGTCTAATGATAATGAGAATCAATTTCACAGAAATAGGGTGGCATTCATGAATCAACAGATAACTACCAGGATAGGAGTCGATAAAGGAGTCGTTAAACGAGAATTTCGTTCACGTCCTTGGGCGGCAACATTAATCTTGGTCGGCGGTCTGGCGCTATTATTATTAGGAATCGCTGTTTCCGTCTCCTTCGGTGCAGCAGATATTAAGCTGTCTGTGGTATGGTCAGCTGTGTTTCACTTTGATCCGGAGATCATGGATCATCAGATTATTAGAGAATTAAGATTACCTCGTGTACTTGGCGGAGCAATGATAGGGGCTAGCTTTGCAGTTGCAGGTGCCATTATGCAAGGGATGACGCGAAATCCATTGGCTGATTCAGGTCTGATGGGTATCAACTCAGGCGCAGGATTTGCGCTTGCACTTTGTTTTGCTTTTTTTCCAAATTTATCGTTTATGTATTTGATTCTATATTCTTTCGTGGGTGCCGGCGTAGGCGCGGGCGTTGTATACGGAATAGGATCACTTGCTAAGGGAGGATTAACTCCTGCTCGTTTGGTGCTGGCCGGTGCTGCTTTTAGTGCGCTTTTGTCGGCGCTGAGTGAAGGGGTAGCTTTATATTTTCACATCGGTCAAGATTTAGCTTTCTGGTATGCGGGAGGCGTGGCTGGAACGAAATGGATCCAACTCAAAATCATGTTCCCTTGGATAGGGGCCGCTTTAATTGGTGCAATGGTAATCTCTCGATCGATCACGATGCTCAGTTTAGGTGACGATGTTGCGAAAGGTCTAGGCCAGCGTACAGGGCTTGTGAAGTTGGCAGGTGCTTTAATCGTATTGATTTTGGCTGGATCATCGGTTGCTGTAGTTGGTGCAGTTGGTTTCATTGGACTTATTATTCCGCATTTGACACGATTTTTTGTGGGTGTCGATTACAGATGGATCATTCCTTGTTCAGCGATCCTGGGCAGTTTACTTGCTGTATTTGCAGATTTAACTGCACGGATGATTAATCCACCTAATGAAACGCCACTTGGCGCTATTATTGCACTGATTGGTGTACCTTTCTTCCTTTATCTTGCACGTAAAGAAAGGAGGGAGCTGTAATGATGGAAAAGACGACATTCGGTTCCTTCGAAGCCGCCAAAAACAAACGGGGCTTAATTATCATGATTTCGTTGGCTGTACTAATTGTGATTGCTTTTATTATTAGTATGAATACAGGTTACATACGTTTGACTCCTATGGAGTTGATTAATACATTGTTCGGTAAAGGAACCGACAAGCAGGAGTTAATCTTGTTTCAGTTTCGGCTGCCACGTATTGTGATTTCCGTTCTAATTGGGGCAGGTCTGGCTGTATCCGGTGCTGTGATGCAGGGCGTCTTTCGTAATGCGTTAGCGGACCCTGGTATCTTAGGGATTAATGCTGGTGCAGGAATAATGGTTATGTTGTTAATCTCTTTTTACCCTACGGCAACCGCGGCTCCGGTGTATCTGTTGCCAATGGTAGCGTTCGTCGGTGCGGGGCTTACAGCTGCTTTAATCTATGCTCTAGCTTATAAACGGCACCAAGGAATATCGCCTATGCGTCTACTGTTGACTGGTGTAGCAGTCGCAGCTGGGATGAGTGCAGCTATGATCGTGCTTACGCTAAGGCTTGATCCAGAAAAATACCAATTCGTCGCGACCTGGTTAGCAGGCAGCATTTGGGGAACAAGCTGGAAGTTTGTACTGTCACTCCTACCGTGGATTCTTATTCTGGTGCCTTATGTCATCTATAAGGCAAGGGTGATGAACGTACTGAATCTAGGGGAGCAGACCGCTGTAGGACTTGGTGCTGCAGTGACGAAGGAACAATTTCGGCTTCTTGCGGCAGCGGTAGGGTTAGCAGCGGCGAGTGTGGCTGTCAGCGGTGGTATTGGTTTTGTGGGATTAGTTGGACCCCATTTGGCGAGAAGGCTAGTTGGACCGAAGCATCAGCTTATGCTACCAACCTCGGCACTGCTTGGGTCACTGCTCGTTATTACAGCAGATACCATTGGACGCTGGATCCTTCAGCCGTCTGAGATTCCAACAGGTATCGTTGTAGCTGTGATTGGAGCACCATACTTTTTGTATTTGTTAGCCCGTACGAAATCTTGATGAAAGTAGGCTGATCTCTCACCAGAAGGAGCGAGTTATTAACATGTTGCGTCGTTTTTTTGCTTACTATAGGCCCTATAAGGGATTGTTTATTCTTGATTTTTCTTGTGCTATTGCTGCTGCACTACTTGAACTGGTCTTTCCGTTAGCTGTTAACCGGGTAGTAGATGATCTGCTGCCAAGCGGCAATTGGAGATGGATACTCTATTCATGCCTCGGCTTACTGGGGATATATATTGTCAGTGCCTTTATGCATTTTGTCGTTACTTACTGGGGGCATAAGCTGGGGATTAATATCGAATCGGATATGAGAAAAAAGCTTTTTGACCGAGTTCAGAAGTTATCTTTCAATTTCTTTGACAACAACAAGACCGGCCATTTAGTATCCCGGATGACAAATGATTTGATGGACATCGGTGAGATTGCCCACCACGGGCCAGAGGATCTCTTTATAGCAGTAATGACGCTGCTCGGTGTGTTCGGCATTATGCTCAGTATCAATTGGCAATTAGCTATTCTGACGTTTGTAATCGTTCCGCTTATGATTTATTTATCCATGTACTTCAGCCGGAAAATGTCTAAAGCCTTCCACATCATGTTCGCGGACATTGCTGACTATAACGCACGCGTGGAGAACAATGTAAGCGGGATCCGCGTTGTGCAAGCTTTTGCTAATGAGAATCATGAAATTTCCCGTTTTGCGGTCAATAACGAACGCTTCCGTATAACAAAGCTGATGACCTATCGAATTATGGCTTGGAATTCATCCTTTAGCTTTATTCTCATGAAACTGGTCTCGTTATTTGTTCTCGTATGCGGAACATATTTTGTAATCCAGAAGCAAATGACCTACGGTGAATTTATTGCTTTTGTGATGTTGTCCAATGTATTTTTAGGACCATTACAACAGATTAACTCGGTCATTGAGACCTATCCCAAAGGCATTGCAGGTTTTAAACGTTATCTCGAACTGCTGGAGACGGAGCCGGATGTTGATGATGCGATTGACGCTAAGACAGTTCATGATCTTAAGGGGAATATAACCTTCTATGATGTGGCTTTCGCATACAGCGATAAAGAGAACGTACTCCAAAATGTGAATCTATCGATTCAAGCAGGAGAGACCGTTGCTCTGGTCGGTCCATCTGGTGCCGGTAAGACAACGCTTTGTAGTCTACTACCTCGCTTCTATGATGTTAGTGAGGGTAACATTAGCATTGATGGAATTGATATTCGTTCCATGAAGCTTGAATCTCTTCGTTCACACATCGGGATTGTACAGCAAGACGTATTTCTGTTTGACGGAACCATCCGTGAGAATATAGCTTACGGGCGTTTGGGTGCCTCCGATGAAGAAATCTGGGAGGCAGCACGGCGCGCCCAACTGGAAGAGCTGATCAAATCCCAGCCTGCTGGGCTGGATACTATGATCGGGGAGCGGGGCGTTAAGCTCTCTGGAGGTCAGAAGCAACGCCTGTCCATTGCCCGGATGTTCCTGAAGAATCCAACGATTCTCATTCTAGACGAAGCCACATCGGCGTTGGATACCGAGACGGAGTCCGCAATTCAGGAAGCACTTGCGGAGTTGTCACAAGGTCGTACGACGCTTGTTATTGCTCATCGATTGGCAACGATCAAGAATGCCGACAGTATTGTTGTCGTTGCGGAAGGTGGTATCGCTGAACAAGGCAGACATGAAGAACTGTTACAAACAACCGGAATTTACAGTCGACTACATGAGGCACAATTTGGAGCGTAAGAAGCTAAGGGCATCAATAGAATATACTTTTGGAGGGACATAATGAACAATCAACTGGAATTATACGATGTAACGATTATTGGCGGCGGACCTGCTGGGATGTATACAGCTTTTTATAGTGGAATGAGAGACCTCAAGACGAAGTTGATTGAAGCGAAGGATGAGCTCGGAGGAAGAATGCTTATTTATCCTGAAAAAATGATCTGGGACGTAGGCGGAGTAACGCCGACTCTTTGTCATCAGCTGATCGGGCAGCTCAAGGAGCAGGCGCAGACCTTTGAACCCACCATTGTGCTGGGACAGCAAATCATGAATCAAGTGAGACAAGAAGACGGGACATATATCTTAACCTCGTCTACCGGGGAACAACACTGGACACGAACCGTTATTCTGGCAATTGGCTACGGAATCCTGCAAATGGCTAAGCTCGAAATCGAAGGTGCGGATCGCTATGAGGTGACGAATCTTCATTATACCGTTCAGGAGCTAGAGCCATTCCGTGGCAAAAGAGTGCTGATCTCCGGCGGAGGAGACTCTGCAGTAGATTGGGCAAATGAACTGGAGTCCATTGCAGCAAGTGTAACGATTGTGCACCGTCGTGAACAGTTTGGGGGTCATGAGAAAAATATTGTGAAGATGAAGGAATCTTCGGTCAATGTCCGAGTGCCCTATGCAGTAAGCCAATTACACAGCAGTAATGGGGAAACAATAGATCAGGTGACGATCAACCACATAGAGACAGGTGAAACAGAGCAATTTGAAGTGGATGCAGTGATCGTAAACCATGGTCTTAAGAGCGATTTTGGTCCGTTAAAAGAGTGGGGCCTTGATATGGGCGAATGGTGTGCGAACGTATCTGATAAGCTGGAGACCAATCTCCCAGGCATATTTGCAGCTGGTGACTTTGTGGATTATACAAGTAAGGTACGTTTAATTGCCGGTGCTTTCACCGATGCAGTTCTGGCGCTTAATAGTGCCAAGCTGTTCATAGACCCAACTGCGGCTAAAGTTGCTTATGTGTCTTCTCACAATGAGCGGTTCAAAGAGAAGAATAAGGCGCTTGGTGTCGTTGACGACCATTAATAGCGGTAAATTCTTGAGGAATAGGTTTGATTTTAATGTTGAGCGTATAGGGTTTCTTATCCATTTCGAGCGGAGAGAAGCCTTATGCGCCTTCTTTATATTTCAAGGTGTAATAGCCTGATGATCTGGAAGGGAGCAGGAATGAAGCTATCTAGTAATAACCCGGTTTACAGAATTTATATGTTAAAAGAGGCTGGGAAACGCCAATGCGGCGGTGGTCACATCAGTAATCTCCAGATGGCCCAGTCCCCACTCTTCCTGACACCAATAGAAGCTACCGTTCTAATAACCATTGAAGGAGAGACAGTAGCTCTTAAAATAGGTGAAATTCTTTTTTTAAGTGCAGGTACGACTTATCATATTAATGCTCCATTAGAGACCGTTATCTCTGTTCTAGCAATCTCCTATGAGGTATATGGGCTAAGCAATAGTACTGAGCAAGAATTGGTTTATGGACTTTGCCGTGAATTTTTTCCGGTCAATGGGATTTTACCAGTACGTACGACGAATAAAATAACCCGCTTATTTAGCGAATTGGAAGATGTTTCTGCCAATAATTTAGAAGCACAGGCAGATAGAATTCAATCCTTGCTGCATCAGCTGCATCAACTGGTCGTAGAGGCTGATACTGAAGCAGACATTACGGATAGTTCATATTTCAGAATGCTCTCTTATATTCACCAGAACATCCAAAAGGAGATTACGCGAGAGATGATGTCTAGAATGATGGGATTTAATCCTCGCTATTCTGACGCTGGGGGTGACGCCCGTTGCCGTAGCTGGGAATAACGTCTTGAACCATCCATATTTCAAAGAGGCGCTTACAGGTGTAGAAGTAGTGGGCGATGACATGACGGTGTCCCTGGAGAAAATAACGAGCCTGGAACCGGATTTGATTATCACTTATCAGGAAGATACCTATGAACAAATCTCCAAGATTGCTCCGACTGTCTTTATTCCTTGGGGTAAATACGACTATAAGGAACGATTGATCGAGATCGGGAAAATCTTGAACAAAGAGCAGCAGGCTGTAAAATGGGTGGCGGATTTCAATCAGAAGCTGGAAGTGAAAAAAGCGGAATTGGCCGATCTGATCGCAGCTGACAAAAAGGTGGCAATCTTTGAAATTGCCGGTAAAGAGCTGTATCTATACGGTTCGTCATATGGGCGTGGTGGAGAGATTATATACAACGGATTGGGGCTGCATGCACCTAATCTTATCCAAGAGGTAGCCTTTAAGGAAGGCTGGGCTTCCCTTTCTCTCGAAACGCTGCCCGAGTATCTAGGAGAAGCAGATTATATATTCCAAGGCTTCAGCCGAGGTGTAGAGCAGGACAAGCTGGACATTCTGGATAGTGTCTTCTGGCAAAGTCTACCTGCTGTTAAGGCGGGTCATGTGTTCACCTACGATCTCAAAACTTATTATCTCTCTGATGCTTATGCGCTGGACAAGCAGCTGGATGAGATAGTCACGTTGTTGAAGTCCCTACAATAAGTTAAATTTGAAGCGTGAGAAGGGATGTCCGCTTAGCCGCTATGGCTTCGGACATCCCTTTTCCTCATGTATTATTTATTATTTATTAGCCAATCGGCCAGCTCTTCGGTCTGGGTTAATACCGCGATAGGGTCATAATACCAGGAACGTTCTTCTTTCCAAACATAGAGGTGTCCATTTTTGACAGCAGGAAGGTTGCCCCAAAATGAATCTGCCTTGTAATCAGCTTCTGTAAGGTTATTTGAGGTTAAGATAATATAGTCTCCTGCATACTTAGTTAACGCTTCTTTAGATATTTCCGCCCATTGCTTCTCCATAATCTCCGCTGCTACTTCTGTAGGCGGCTTGCGACCAAGCGCTTGATAGATGGGCTGTCCTCCTCGGCCAAAGTTATCGCCATAGACCCAAATGGATTTTCCACCGTCTTCCATGATGGAGAAGGTTGCATCTGCCGGGAGGACCTTGTCCACTTTTGCTTTAGCTTCGGCTATCCGCTTGTCATAATCTGCAAGCCAATTCTTTGCTTCTTGCTCCTTTCCAAGGAGTTCTCCGAAATAGGTTAATTCTGCATGAGCATCTTTTAAATCCCCGTAAGGCACAATGATGGTAGGAGCAATTTTGCTAAGCGTTTCATAGCTTTCTGCTTGCCCCGAAATAATCAAGTCAGGATTTAGTGCGATGATTTTTTCAGGTGACATTTTACCGTACGCTCCTGTGTCTGTAACACCGGTAAGAGCCTCCTTATAATAAATATTCTCTAAGGTCAAGCCTGGAGCTCCGATAGGAATGGTGTCAAGAGCTATTAGACTTCCCAAGTATTCCTCAGCGACAATTCGTTTAGGATGAACAGGGATTTCAATATCACCTTTTACGGTACTTACTGTCTTGACAGTAGGGGTTTCAGCACTTTCTGCTTCTTGATTAGTTTCGGTTGGCGCTTGTGTTGCTGCTGTTGTATTACTAGTACCACTTGTATTCTCCACCGTAGTATTGGAATTTCCACAAGCTGATAGGACTAGAATTAACGTCAGCATGAAGGGAAATAGAAGCCAATGATTCTGTTTCGAAGTATTCTTTTGTAGATTATGCAATTTGTTGTTCCTCCTATAGTAATTGACTATCATTCTCAATAAGAACTTTACAATCTTCTCTGGTTATTTACTATGGACGAATATGATCTTCGTTTGTGCATATTTATGATGTCATCACACGCAGCAATTCTTTAAGCTGTGCTTGAGAAGACAGCGGATCAAATCCATAGAACATGTCACCCTGGTTCAGGATGTATACCCGATTGTTACGGACTGCATCTAACTGCTTCCAATCACGAGAACGCAGAAGGCGAGAGAACCGTTTTCTTCCCTCAGAAGATGATGGGATGCTAGTGATAATAATATAGTCTGCAGGATAGGTTCCGATTTCCTCAATTGATGACACTAGATACCCTGAATCCATTATTCCGTTCTCCATAATGATGGATGGTGGCTTGAATCCAAAATCTCCGTACAAAATCTGACACCCCCTACCGTAACTGCTACTGAAACAATAAGCTGCTCGGGAACTAAGCTCCCAAACGATAGCTGTCCCTCTTTCCGATCCTATCGAAAGGTTTAGTTTCTTATTGGCAGCATGGCAGAGCCCATCGTAATGACCTAACCATTCTTCTGCTCGCTGTCGCTGGTTGACTACATCAGCGATCAAACCAAATTGCTCTCGCCAGCTCATTTGCATAAAGGGTAATTCAATGACCGGAGCAACTGGAGTCAGCATCTTATTCTCAGGAATATTGTAGCTGATAATGACATCCGGCTCTGCTAAAGCTATCGAATCAAATAGAAGGGAAGAGTTACCTTCGTTCATCGTAAGTTGTTTGGATGCTGGCACTTGCTCTAAGCTCCGATGCCAATCCGAATAAACACCGAGTTGAGGCATAATTTCCAGTACCCGTAGGATAGCTGTATGATTGTAGTTTAAAGCAATAATTTTTTTGTTCTTATTCTGATAGGCTGTAGGTGAAAGACCCACAAGCTGCTTGAACTTACGGCTCAGATAAGTTCCTTCTTCATAACCCACCTCATGCGCCAGCGTTGTTAGATTTGGGGAACTGGTGAGGATTCGCTGCTGTGCTCTGCGGATTCTTAACAGTGTAATATAAGCGCTGAAAGTTTGACCCATAATTTTACGAAAGGTACGTGAGAAGTGTTCAGGGCTTACCCCAGCTAACGTAGCCATCTGCTCCCGAGTAATATCTTCGTTGTAATGAGCTTCTATGTATTCAAACACATTATCAATCCAGCTTCCTGACGTCTCCTTTTTTGCAGCCAGTTCATGATGAAGATCCACGATGAATTGAGTGAATAATTGCTGGACCTTAAACGGTTTCCGATCATCGGGTACTATCCAAGCACTGTAAAGCTCACCAGACAGTGCGATCAATTGTGTGGAGGCGTGGTGTAAGGCTGGGCTGCCATTTAGAAAATAATGCTCTTGCCTATGGTTGGGCATACTGGTGTACTCTATCCACATCCCCTGTAACTGTTGCCCAGTCTCTAACTTCAAATTTGAAGTTGCAGCAAAGGTCATGATGCTTCCGGATTCGAGGCTATGAAGTTCGCCATCTATCTCAAGCTGACCTTTACCTTCCCAAACAAACATAATACAGAAATTTGTAGCTGGGATGTTATCGGTTGCGTAGTGGGAAAGACTTGTTAGGCTACTAATCTTAAGAGGCATATAAAAAGGATGGGATTGATGTGGCATCCCGCCGGATTGGATGAGCATGGTAGAAATCGCTCCCTTTTTTCAATGATAATCATTCTCAATTATAGTATACCAGTCTTTCTTTCTATTGACTATACTGGCTCTTATGATAGTGTTTAGAATAATCCGCTAACGAATATTTTTAGGTATGAAAGGAATGGGGATTTCATGACAACTTGGAATTTACAAGGAACCGTAAGTCACTTGTTGATATGTAATGGTAGCAGCTGCAAGAAACATAAAGGTGAAGAGGTAGCTGAAGCGATAGAAGATGAGATTGAAAAGCAAGGTGCACAGAGTCTTATACATACGACGGTAACCCGTTGTAATGGTAGATGTTCAGATTCCTGCGTCGTGATCGCATATCCTGAAGGTGTGTGGTATAAAGAGATCACACCTAAATCAGCGAAATCGTTAGTAAGGAAGCATTTACAGGGCGAGAGACTTGAAGATCATCTGCTGTACACATATGATGGTCAGCTGATGGCTGCAAATGACAAGGGAGCTAAAGGGAAGAAGAAAAAATAGCTGTCCACTGATCGAAGCTTCGCAGCTAAGTGAAATCAAAGTAGAAATGATTGAAGTACCGTCAATGCGCTGGCGGTATTTTTTTGTCTTTTCAGGAAAGCAACTTCGTTTCTTTTTGCTTAGTAGAGGATTATGATTGAATGAAAGGAATATCTAGGGGGAATAGACATGTTTAAGAGGTTTACAGTGGATGATTATGCAGAAACGGCGCAGTTGTTTGCGGAATCTTTTTGTGAATTACATGAAGAAACTTTTCATACATATATGATGCTTGCGACTGAAAATTACAGTACTACGATTGCAGAATTGCAGATATCAAATTTGACTTGGGCCCCTAACGTTGACTATGCTATTAAAAAGTGAATAAAATAACACTTCATATAAGGTGGCGCATGGGGGAGAGGGTTTGATGGAGAGGCTGCAGGTGTGGCCGGGGAAGTTTAAGAAGTTTTTTCTGAACAATAAATTTGTGGTAACCTTACTTATTTTATTGTTAACTGGGGTAACTATCCTGGTGTTCTCAAAGATACCGTTTATTTTTACGCCTATATCTGTATTGCTGCACACGGTGGCTGCACCATTGTTACTATCCGGTATCGCTTATTACTTGCTTAATCCGTTAGTAGACCTAATGGGAAAAAGATTCAGGATGAAACGTGTGTATGCAATCATCATTCTCTATCTGTTAATTGCGGGTATTATTACGTTAATTCTGGTGATGGTGATTCCGATTCTTCGAACGCAGTTATCTGGTTTGATTGACGATTTTCCAAGGTATAGTGACTTGATCCAGGAACGATTTATGAACCTGACGGGAAGCGAATTCTTTGGTCAAGTTCAAGACAGTATAGGAACCAACCTAAGTGAAATTACCAGTAAAATTACGGCTTGGGGCACTTCTTTTCTGAATAATGCGCTAACAGGTGTAGGGAGCTTCGTCGGAGCCGTTACGGAGATTGTGCTGGCGGTGGTGACGACACCGTTTATTCTATTCTACTTGCTTCGTGATGGAAAAAGATTGCCAGATTACATTTTGAAATTTGTACCTACCACGCTGCAGCCGCAGACTCGGATGGTAATGTCGGAAATGAACGCCCAGGTATCATCCTATATTCGAGGGCAAATTATAGTAAGCTGCTGCATTGGTGCGCTGCTCTATATTGGCTACTTGATTATTGGTCTGGAGTATTCACTTGTCCTTGCCATTGCCGCTGCTTGTACAGCAGTTGTTCCCTATTTGGGTCCGGCAATTGCTATTACACCAGCCTTAATTGTGGCGATGGTCACTTCACCATTTATGCTGCTGAAGATGATCATCGTTTGGACGGCTGTACAGCTGATTGAAGGAAAGTTTATCTCTCCGCAGATTATGGGCAAGACACTGAAGATTCATCCGATCACGATCATTTTTGTGATTATTTTTGCCGGAAAAATGTTTGGCGTTCTTGGCATTATCCTTGCAGTTCCTGGTTACGCGGTGCTCAAGGTTGTATTTACACATATTTTTCAATGGTTCCGGTTCCAGTCCGGGTTGTATAAGCAGATTGAAGAGAATAAGGAATAATGTGGAAGGGTGAAATGTAATGGTAGGACCGATAGCAGTAACCTCTTACGGTAAGCTTCAAGGACGAGAGGAGGATGGCGTGAACGTTTGGCGTGGAATCCCTTTTGCCGCTCCACCAGTTGGAGAGCTTCGATTTCGTGCGCCGCAGCCACCAGAAGCTTGGAGCGGAATTAGAGATGCTTCTGAATTTGGTCCAGTTAGCCATCAGCCAGCGGATACGAGAGGTACGCGTTTCGGTGGCTTAACACCTCGTCATTCTGAAGATTGTTTATATTTAAATGTATGGTCACCTTCATCCCAAGGCGAGGCACTTCCTGTAATGTTCTGGATCCACGGGGGTACATTTGTGACTGGTGCTGGAAGTCAGCCACAGTTTGATGGCACTAGCTTCGCGAAGAACGGTAATGTAATCTTGGTGACGATTAATTATCGACTGGGACCTTTTGGTTTTATGCATCTGTCTTCGCTTGGTGATGGATTTGCGTCTAATCAAGGCTTGCTGGATCAAATTGCCGCGCTGGAATGGGTAAAGCTTAATATTGCCGCTTTTGGAGGCGACCCTCAGCGAGTTACGGTATTTGGAGAATCAGCTGGCAGCATGAGTATCGCTGCCCTTCTGGCTATGCCTGCTGCAAAGGGATTATTTGCTGGAGCGATCATGCAAAGTGGGGCTGCTCAAACCTTGCCAAATCAGCAAGGAAAAGATATTGCTGTAGCATTACTTACTGAACTAGGCATTTCTCCTGATGGAGATACAAGCCTACTTAATACGTTCTCAGCGGAACAAATTATAGAAGCAGCTACAAGAATGACCATTAAATTAACGGGTGGTTCAATAGGCATGTTATTTCAGCCCGTCATTGATGGGGATACGCTTCCTGTATATCCTGCACAGGCTGTGGCAGAAGGGTCGGCCCAGGGTATTCCTTTGTTGATTGGAACCAATCGAGATGAGGGTAATTTATTTTTCAGGGGAGAAACACCAGGTGCAGACTTTGATGAATCGCTCAAGGCGCTGGAGCAGATGATGGGAACTGGAAGTCTGGCGGAGGTTGCCAGCCACTATTCTTCTACATGGGAGGGACAGGCGGAGATTCTAACGGATCTATATTTCTGGGGAACCTCTATATCCTTAGCTGAGAATCAATTGGCCTATGCGCCTGTGTGGATGTATCGTTTTGATGGGACGGTCCCTGGCCATCCATTGTTAAATAAAGCTGTACATGGTGCGGAAATTGTCTATGCTTTTAACAATCTGTCTCATGTAACTCGCTTGGGTGCGAAAATTACACCGGCGATGCAAGAATTGGCTGAAAGTATGCATACGGCATGGATTGCCTTTGCTCATCGAGGAAACCCAGCTACATCTGAGCTATCATGGCCTGAGTATAATCTGGAAGAACGTCCTACACTGATCTTTGATGAAGAGATGCGAGTAACTCAAGATCCCGATTCAGAGAAACGCAAGAGAATTGTCTCTATTCTGGTTTGAGAAGGCTGAGGAGATGAACGGGGATGAAGGTCCAAGGATTTAATCATGTGACGGTAAATGTGAGTGATTTATCACGTTCATTGAATTTTTATACTGGTATTTTGGGTCTTCAGCTAATACACAAAGGGAATACAGATGCCTATCTGGAATGGGGAAGCGCATGGATTTGCCTCATTGAAAAGCCAGAATACACTGAATTAATGGGCAGTGTAATTGGGATAGACCACATTGCTTTTAGTATAGCGGAGGAACATTTCGAGGAGGCTGTACAGGTACTCCGTACCCACGAAGTACGAATCATTAGAGGACCTGTTAAAAGGGGAGTAGGCTGGACCGTCAACTTTCTCGATCCAGATGGGATTCAGTTAGAGCTACACACTTCTGATCTAAGAGAACGAATGAGTGTTTGGAATAACAAACAAGAATAAAATAGAAAGGGGAGCTTCTTAGCTAATTGGCTAAGAAGCTCCCCTTTTTTCTATCGACCTAAATATTCCTTAATCCCTAGAACTACTGCTTCGGCTATCCTATTCTGAACATCTACCGTGAAGAGTAATGCTTCGTCCTTGGTATTACTTAAGTAACCACATTCTAATAAAATGGCTGGCATTTTAGTTTCTCTTGTTACATGATAATTTGCTTGACGAACCCCTCGATCCTGAAGACCTGTAGCAACAGTAAGATATTTATGAACGGTTTGCGCGAATAATAAACTATCTTTACGTGTGTAATAGGTCTCTGTACCACTAGGATTGCTCTTACTACCCACTGGGATACTATTGGCATGAACAGAGATGAACAAATCTGCTTTTACCTTATTGGCGAGGTTGGATCTGTCCTGCAGGGTCGGGTATGTATCATCACTTCGAGTGAGCACAACCTCGATATTTGGCTCTTTCTTTAGTAATTCTGCAATTTTTAGTGCTGTTGGCAAGGTGAAATCCTTCTCTTTGCGGTTACTTCCAGTGCCAGGATCTTTCCCGCCATGTCCTGCATCAATAACGATTATCTTCTTGTCTGTGTTGCCAGTAGAAGGTGGCGGCGTTGTGACCGGTACTTCAGGTACAGTGGTTGCAGGAGGTGTGGTGCTTGTGCTTGTCCCATTTAGATCCACTATAATAAGTCCATCGTTAGCATTCGTTACACTGTAGTTATTCGCACTGTTCAGATCTATCACGATCCGGATCGTAGAGGGAGAACTACTGAATAATGAATAACGAATGGTTGAGACGTTAGGATATTCGGTAATGGACAACTGCCCACTTTGGTTTTTTCCGACAGAAAGGTTCTGATGAAAGCTGTCGCCAAAGCTGGTATTCGGTAAATCTACGACAATTCGGTCTTTATCTGTCATTGTGAATACATTTGGTGTTACACTGCCGTTCATCGCGATGATGAGCTTGTTATCGATGAAGCTAAGATTTGTGACTGCTGCCGTCGAGGTGTTTCCATCAGTTGTTGTGTTACCATTCGATCCATTATCAGAGGGTGCGGGTACAGATGTGTCTGGAACCGTAATTTCTGGTTCGCTTCCGCCAATCTCTGGTACTGGAGAAGTTAAGTATACCGTTTTGGTCACATTATCCCAACCGACAGTAGTTCCTGTCTGTTCACCAACAAATCTTAAAGGAACGAGGGTCGTGTTGCCACTGAGAAAAGGAGGGTTGTCCAGTTTTACCTGTTTCCCTGAAGCCTCTGCCATCGCATTATTCACGATAAGCTTTAATGTCGTTCCCTTTTGCTCAATGGTTGCAGTCTTGGTCACATTATCCCATTTCACGGTATAACCAAGCTGCTCCGTAACGAGGCGAAGTGGAACCATCACGCTTCCATTTACAATTTGAACTTGTGCTTCTTTTGAAATCTTAAGATCATTGCCGTCTAGATTGATGTGTGTCTCTGCGGAGCCGGCATAACCAGTTCCTGGATGAACCAGCACCAACAAAAGCAGCAGTAACGCCAAAAAACCAAACTTCTTCATCTGCAATCCCTACCATCCCCGTTTCTTGGTTTCTAGCAATTCTTACTTTTTCTTCCTATGATGCAGTTTCGGCTTATATAAATCTTAAACGACAATAGTTTCCAAAAGTTGCGCTCTTTTAGAGTGAAAAAGGAAAAATTTCGGTATAAAAAGCGAAAAGAGAGCTTTCCCAAACATTTGGGTTAGCTCTCTTTCCCTAACAATATTTTATTGCAAAGAAGTATAACCCGTTTTTTCTACCAATTCCTGACCTTGAGCAGATTGCATCCAATCTAGAAAGGGCTGAATATTGGGGTTGTCACTTCCAGCAGTCACAGCATAAAATTCTGTAGCCAAAGGGTACTGTCCACTGCGAATACTCTCTTTGTCGGGCTTAACACCATCGATGGCGAGTAGTGCAATTTCCCCACTTTGATTCATTTCTGAGGCGTAAAATAAGAAGCTGTACCCGAGTGCATTTTTATAATTGCGATAACTGGAGGTTTGTTTAATAATTCCGCTCATAATATCCGCCACGTCTTCCTTAGGAGGTGTCATGAGTGTAGTGTCTCCCATAAACTTTTGCAGCATCGTCTGGCTCCCACTATCCTCTGGGCGTTGAAAAGCGCGAATACGGTTATTAGCTCCGCCTACATCTTTCCAATTGGTGATCTTGCCTGCGTAGATATCTTTAAGCTGGGCGGTGGAAAGTCCAGTTACTTCGTTTCGTTTATTCACAAAAAATACGAAAGCCTCGCGGCCGATGGGTGTGAGCTTCAGCTCGACGCCTTTTCGCTTCGCATGTTTCTGTTGGGCAAGAGAAGGCGCAGCGACAAAGATAATATCAGTTTCACCTTCGATTAGTCTTTTGTAAGCTTCCGGTGTGCTACTGCAAATCACTTGACTTGTTTGAAAATCATATGGATTATAATTTGCCGCAGGATAAGCAGATTGCACGAAAGCTGAATACAGTGGATATAGTGCGGTTGCACCATCCAATTTTGGTAAGTTGTTATCGATATGATATGAAGAAGGTTTATCCAAATTCACTGCTTTGGTATTCTCAGCAAAAGGTTCGTATTGTACCAAATTAACTTCCCGATCATCGACCGTGGCAATGCTGTTGATATATGCTTGTTTGATCTCATATCCTGCGGTTACGAGCACACTAAGTCCGAGGATGGATAGCAATATAATATTGCTTGTTTTTCGGGACAACACATTAAATATAAGGAGTACAACATAAATAGCTATCACAACAGATAAAATCGCCACAAGTGGAGTATAAAACATTAGTCCCCCGAAAAGCGCGGTAATTATCGAACCTATGAATCCTAAAAAAGCTATGACTCCGACAGCAAAAAAGGAGAACAATAACTTCGTCCAGAATGACTCCTTCGTCCAAAATGATTCTTTCATAACAACCTCCTTAGAAAAATTCCTAAACTATGGAAAAATAAACATAATTTCATTATACAGATTTTTGTGGATGAGACAGTAGAACAATAACGAAAAAAAATATGTAAGAAAAGCTGTGACACATGAAAATTTTATGTATATTTTCATAAAGTACTGGACGAATGGCAAGAAGAGGTTTATTCTGAGATTGTGAAAAAAACAACGGAATACAAGATTCTCGGGGTAGGGTGAAATTCCCAACCGGCGGTAATGTTCAAAGCGAACTGAGCCCGCGACTCACTTGTTCTGCTTGCAGAGAAGTGACTGATCTGGTGTGAATCCAGAGCCGACGGTAAAGTCCGGATGGGAGAGGATCATAAGATAAAGGCGCTAGGAGTCTATCCTGTACGTCTTTATTGATAATGCCCCCGAGTCGACCTTTTATGGTGATTCGGGGGTTTTTGGTCTCTTATCGAGGGTTTGTATCGACAAGGAGAATGGAATTATGAGTAATGTAACAGCTTCATCATCAGCTAATAAGGTAAGCAGCACGTCGCCGTTACGCAGTGGGTTTTGGCTCGTTGTGTTCGGTGCAGCACTATGGGGCGTTGATCCGCTCTTTCGTATTATCCTCTTAAAATCTTTGACCTCATCGCAAATTGTTCTTTTGGAGCATGTGGTGCTTTTCCTGGCTGCTTCCCCTGTTCTTTGGCGTCACCGGGCGGAGCTAAAAGGTATTGGATTTCGCCAGATTGGAGCTTTGCTAATTGTTTCCTGGGGAGGTTCTGCCGGGGCGACAATTCTATTTACGATGGCACTCTCCAGTGGGGATTTAAATGCTGTGCTGTTGCTGCAAAAGCTTCAGCCAATATTCGCTATCGGTCTTGCAGCCTTAATTCTTAAAGAACGTCTGCCTAAAAATTTCGGAATCCTTATTATTGTGGCACTGGTAGGAACCTATCTGCTGACCTTTGGCTGGAGTATTCCATTCGGACATGTGAACAACTTTATCGGTGTTAGCAGTCTGATGGCCTTAGGAGCGGCCGCATTGTGGGGTGGCTCAACAGTAATGGGACGTTATCTGCTTGGGTCTATGAAATATGAGACAGTGACTTCCCTAAGATTTATATTGGCGCTGCCGTTGCTTTTCGTTATCACCACATTAGAAGGTGCTCCTTGGCAGATTAATGGTGGATTTGGTGCATCTGCTGCCATAGCCATTAATTTGTTGCTGCAGGCTCTGCTGCCAGGACTACTCAGTATGCTGATGTATTACAAAGGACTAAGCACTACCAAAGCATCCTTCGCTACATTGGCTGAACTAAGCTTTCCTATGACAGGAGTAATTATTAACTGGATCGTATTCCAGCAGCTCGTCACCCTACCGCAAATTATAGGGTTCGCGTTGATCTGGACCGCTTTATTTTTCATATCGAGTCAACAATCTAAAGCACAAACGCTCTGAAAAGACTCTGATTGTATAGATTGAACTAAATAAAGTATAAAGGGATGACTGGAATGCCTAGAGGCTTTCGGATCATCCCTTTTTGTATGTCTCAACAATACATTAGACTGCAAAAACTGCAGAAATGTTTCGTACGTAGCATATAGCGTAATAATTTAAGCCTTTACAATAGAGAGGACGGACGATAACAGTGCTTGAACAAGCTATCACCTGCCTACCTCATTTTGCGGGGAGAAATTATCTATGCGTTAATGAAGATTATTTGTACAATAGAGGCTATGACATTTGAGTCGGAGTGTGAAGGAAAGTGTATAGATATAATTTATTTACCAAAATCGTAAGTATCATGGTCATCATGCTGATTCCTATTACGATCCTCTATTTCTATTCCAATAAAACGACCACGGATGTGCTCCGTACGGAGTTAAATACTTCGAACAGCAATCAGCTCAGTTTTTTTCAGAATCAAGTAGAGAGCAATATGGAGCTGTTGTCCTCCTGGCCGATCCTGCTCATTCATGATCCTGATATTTTGAGCTTGAAGGATACTTATTTGAAGGGAACACATTTGAACCTGGATGCGATTAATCTGATTAAGCGGATCCAGACTAAAAT
The DNA here is from genome assembly GCF_976954365.1 of Paenibacillus sp. Marseille-Q9583. Taxonomy (NCBI): domain Bacteria; kingdom Bacillati; phylum Bacillota; class Bacilli; order Caryophanales; family Paenibacillaceae; genus Paenibacillus; species Paenibacillus sp. Marseille-Q9583. The sequence continues at coordinate 19,214 of NZ_CDRJTB010000026.1, read as the reverse complement.
CAGTATTCAGGAAAGCTCCTCCAACTGGAAGAGTAAGTTGTACCTATATTCACCGTCCATCCATCGAATGGTGTCAGAGAATGATGCTATACCGTATTCGGATGAGGATTTGAAGCGGGAAGTTAAGTCAGGCTGGCATGTAGAAAAGATCGTTGAGCAAGATGGCGACCATTTTGTGTTCTCTTGGTTTTCTTTTACCCCCTTCATGTCAGAGTTCACTCCTGAAAAGGTCAATACGATTATGAAAGTGGAGTTTGACAGCCGAAACATTGAAGATATGCTAGATAAATTCAAAAGTGATGGCAGGAGAGATCCTTTTTATTATAAACAGGGTACTGGACTTATCTTTAACCGTAGTGCTGACAAGCTACTAGCTAATGAATTGGTAAAAAGGCTGGAGCAAGAGCAGCTGAAGCAAAGTGAAAATCGTACAGTGAACATTAATGGTGAGTCCTACAGTGTAAACATAGTCTATTCGGATAAAATGGGCTGGTATTTGATCGACTATATGCCGCTGTCAGAAATACTGCATCCGATTCAAACCTCCAATCGCTTATTTTATTTTGCTATTGGTGCATTGTTATTAATGAGCTGTCTCGTAGCCTATCTACTATATGTTCAGGTGCAGGTGCCCGTTAGACTATTGGTTGGAGGCTTCCAGAGGTTGAAGCAAGGAGACTACTCTGCTCGGGTGGAGATCAAAGGTAAGAATGAGTTCAGCTTCCTGTCCGGAAGGTTTAATAGCATGGTGGAACAGATTCAGAAGCTGATTGAGAATGTGTTAATGGAAAAGATCCATGTTCGAGAAGCTAGATTAAAGCAGCTTCAATCCCAGATCAATCCGCATTTCTTCTATAATTGTTTCTCATTTATTACGAGTATGGCGAAGCTCGATAATATGGGTGCTGTCGTCGGTATGTCGCATAATCTATCCCGGTATTACAGATATACGACCCGCCAAGAACGCGATCTTGTCGCTTTATCTGAAGAAACGGAATTTGTGACTCACTATCTGGAGATCCAAAAAATGAGGATGAGCAGACTTCAATATGAAGTTCTTATCCCGCCGCAAATGCGGAAAAGAGATCTTCCTCCGTTGGTTCTTCAGCCTTTGGTCGAGAATGCGGTTATCCATGGGATTGAGCCTGTCTCAAAAGAGGGGCTGGTGCGAATTACAGGCACATGCAACGGAAGAGTGATGACATTAACGGTTGAGGATGACGGAAAAGGCATGACTCCAGAGGAAATTATCGTATTGGAAAATAAGCTAGGCAAGGCGATGGATGAAGAAATGGGCTGCGGGCTTTGGAATGTGCATCAGAGAATGCGGCTGCGTTTTGGTGAGGATGCAGGATTGACGATTGCACCATCATCACTCGGAGGATTGCAGGTTAAACTTCAGTGGTTGTTACCGCTAACTGACAATCATATGGATGACATCTAGGAGGGAATATGATGATAGAGATATTGTTAGTCGATGATGAGCCTTATGTAACAGAAAGTCTGGCCCGCACGATTCCGTGGGACGAGATTGGCGTAAAGCAAGTGCATCAGGCGGCATCGGGTGCCGAGGCTCTGGAAATATTGGAACAGCAGGACATAGATATCATGGTTACTGATATTTCGATGCCTGGAATGTCCGGTTTGCAACTAATTGAAACAGTAAGCGAGAGATGGCCGGATATCCGGTCGATTCTGCTGACAGGTTATTCTGATTTTCAGTACGCTAAGAAGGCGATTCAGCTACAGGCTTTTGATTATATTTTGAAGCCAGTAAGTGATGAGGAATTTATCAATAGTATCTCCGGAGCGATTGAGTCTCTAAAAGATGAATGGGAGGCACATGATAAATATCATTTGCTACTCTATAATCGCAAAGCCGATTACAGTGTTTTACGGGCCAACTTGATGCATGAGTTACTACTTGGTAGAGTGCTCTCTGAGCGGACACTTGCATTAAAGCTTAAGGAATATGAAATCTCTTTCGAATCAGATGTTGAAGCGGCGATGTTATTGATTCAGCTGGGTAAACATTATGCCGCAATGGATCATCATTCGGTTTCCCTAATGGAATATGCCATCGGCAATATTGCCGAGGAGCTCTTTAAGGAGCAGTTCCATGTCTGGTTTTGCAAAGCACCCCATGATTGTTTAATTTTGCTTGTGGAACTGAAGCCAGTCATCCAGCGAGAGTTAGAGAAATCGAATAATTACGATGCTGCGAGACAACAAATCCTTAAGTCAGCGATTGCTAACTTCAGAATTAGTGTGAGTAACTACCTGAAGGGTGAGATATCGCTTATCGTAACGGAGTGGTTTGCTTTTCCCGAAGGGATGACGGCTGCCTATCGAAGTGGCTTAAGTTCAATGTATTTGACAACACATAATGAAACTGGCTCGGTACTTTATCTGGGTGATCGTCATCTTCAGGAGATGATGAGCATCAAATCACTCGAAAGCCTTTATCGTCCGCCAACACTCATTCATTTGCTGGAATCTAAGCAATGGGATACAGCCCGCCAGAAGATAGCTGATGTGTTCCGAGATATGGAGAATGCACGCTTTTCAAGTGAGCATCTGTATGAAGTCTTTTTGTCCATTACTAATGCATTCATGTACATTGCCCACAAAGGGGGGCAGTTCATCTCACAAATCGACCAATATGCGTTCGATCCGATGTTGACTCAGAGCATCATTGTTTCTTTTGACAAACTGAAGGACTGGGCATTTGATATGCTAAACAAGCTTCAGAAGGAAGTCTCAGAAAGTGATCAGAACACGAAAAGTTACATTATTAAGCAGGTACATGAGCTGGTAGGGAACCATTCTGGGCATGATCTGTCGGTCAAGACGATAGCGGATCATGTGTATCTGCACCCCGTATACTTATCTAAAATATATAAGGCAGAGACAGGGGAAGGGCTCGGAGACTATATTATCCGCATGCGGATGGAACGTGCACTTTATTTACTTAAGAATACGAATAAAAAAATCTATGAAATCACTACCGAACTCGGATATCAGAATCCCCAATATTTCAGTAAAATGTTCAAAAAGCATTACAATATGACACCAAATGAATTTCGTGACGGATAGAGAGGTTGAGAAAGGTGCAGAAACCTTGTTTAAATGACGTATTCGACATCATCTTCGTTCCCTATAATTAAGTCATAACCAACACTTAAGGAATCTAAGGGGGAACAAAATGAGCGCGATGAAGAGAAAAAAATGGCTGCCGCTCCTGTGTATGAGTATGCTTTTGGTAGGTAGTCTCGCAGGTTGCTCGAGCAATAATGCTGCTGATGGAAAGAATACAGCCGGTGATACGACTACCAATACAACATCTAATTCTGAAAACGCCTACAAGGATAAATATGATCCTGAGGTAACCATTACGACGGTATGGGGTGTTGACCCTGAGCTTAAATTCAAGAACGGGGAAAGCATTGAGAATAACGTAGCTACGAAGTGGACAAAAGAAAAGTTCGGCATCAATATTAAATCACTTTGGTCCATTACAGATACGAATGGTGCTTTTGGAACTAAACTGCGCCTGTCGATGTCATCTGGTCAGGAAATGCCCGATGTTGTAACGATCGGTACGGGTGATAGCACGATTGCTCAGGATTTGATCGATTCCGGTATGTATGCTGAAGTGGGAACACTGTTTGATAAATACGCTTCAGCTACTTGGAAAGAAGCCATGGCACAGGATCCGAACGTATGGAACCAATACAGCCGTGATGGCAAAAGAATGGGTCTGCCTGTTCTCGATTACGCGTACAACCATGATTACATTCTTTGGATCCGCCAAGATTGGCTGGACAAGCTAAATATGCAAGCACCTAAAACGATAGATGAGCTAGAAAAAGTTATGGATGCATTCAAGAATCAGAACCCTGATGGCTTGGCACCAGACAAGGTAACTCCGCTTAGTGTCGGCTTTAAGACATCGATGAACACTTGGATGGGCGATCCTTCCTGGATCTTCGGTGCTTATGGAACGCTTCCGCAGCAATGGAATCTTGATGCTGATGGTAAGTTGGAATACGGCTCTGTAAATGCAGGTATGAAGCAAGGGCTGGAAAAAATGAAGGAATGGCTCGCAAAAGGTTACATTCCTCAAGAAGCAGCGCTTTGGGATGAGAACAAAACAGCTGAGCCGGCAGTGGCGGGTACAGCAGGTATTCTCCCAGGACCTTACTGGATGAGCGGTTGGCCGCTTCAAGATACTGTGAAGAATGCTCCGGATGCGGTATGGGCTCCAATTGAAATTCCAGCGGGACCAGATGGTAAAGTTATGCGTCATGGAACACAGTTCACCAACGGTGTAACTCTGATTAGCACTAAGATGAAAAATCCAGAAGCATTCTTCACCTATCAAAACTATCTGTTCGATAACTTCGCTGATCCTAAGCCTGGTAGCGAGCTGGATAATGGCCTCTTCGCAGGATATGACTATGAACTAGATGCAAACGGTAAGATGATTGAAAATGATAAAATTGCTGGTGGTTATGTGAACAGCGTTCGTTATATGCTGGTTCGTGACGGTGCCCGGATTCCGGATGCCCAAATGAAAGCTCTTCTTAATCTTGCAGATGGTGCTGAACCAACCACTCGTTTGGAGAAGGATGTAGCTGTGAACTATGGTAAGGATACTCCTGCAGCTGCAAAGGTTCTGCTGGCACAAGAGGATAAATCCTTCAAGAATATGTTCACCGGTCCTACTACTGAAACTATGAAATCGAAGATGGATTATCTGAACAAAATCGAGAACCAAACGTTTAATGAGATCATCTATGGCAACAAGCCACTAGAAGCTTTCGATACCTTCGTAGCGACTTGGAAATCAGGCGGCGGCGACCAAATCACTAAAGAAGTAAATGAATGGTATGACAGCGTAAAATAATGCTCTGTTAAGGGTATGAGTAGCACAATTCGGGACTGTTTCCTCAGCTGTTTATTTAGCTGTGGGAACGGTCTCTTTTTGCGTTAGCGGTTATCCGGATTTGTATAAATTTGCTTCTGTATCTATACGGTAAAGAGATTGGTTTTGTACCATATATATTGGTTTTGCTCGCTATTTGGGGAATCCTGTCGTTGCTATAATTTGAGTATGGTTACAGAAGAACTTGACACGATATGGGGGACCAAGGATGAGAACACTTAAAAAAACATGGCCATTTCACTTAATGTTGCTGCCGGCGATGATATTCCTGATCATCTTCAGCTTTATACCGATGGGCGGAATTGTGATGGCGTTTCAGGATTATAAGCCATGGCTAAAAATTTCGGGATCAGCGTGGGTTGGATTAGATAATTTCCGCTATCTATTTGAACGTAATGACAGCATGCAGGTCATTTGGAACACATTGATTATTGCCGTTCTGAAGATGATCTTCAATCTGGCGGTGCCGTTTGTGTTCGCCATTCTATTGAATGAGATTCGCAAGGTTTATATACAGCGTACAATTCAGACATTGGTTTATTTACCTCACTTCTTGTCTTGGGTCATCCTTGGCGGGATCTTGCTAGATTTGCTTGCTACAGATGGCTTCGTCAATCAGATCCTCGGCAGTATGGGGATTAAACCCATCTTTTTCTTAGGAGATAATAACTGGTTCAGGTTCACGGTCATTCTCACGGATGTATGGAAGGAATTTGGTTATAACACGATCGTCTTCCTGGCTGCTCTAGCAGGAATTAACCCTTCATTATATGAAGCTGCTGAAATAGATGGTGCAACCCGCTGGAAACAGACACGTTTTATCACAATGCCTTCCCTACTGCCAATGGTTGTTGTGGTAGGTACTCTGGCTCTCGGAAATGTATTGAATGCAGGGTTTGACCAGATCTTTAACCTCTACAATCCGCTGGTCTATCAGAAAGGCGATATTATCGACACCTTCGTATACCGGACAGCTATTCTGAATGGTGAGATGGGCTTTGGTACAGCAATCGGACTGTTCAAGTCAGCCATTAGTATGGTCCTAATCCTTGTATCGTACAGTCTGGCTAAAAAATGGGCAGGATATCGCATTTTCTAAACTACCAATGGAAGAGGGAGACCTATGTATTACAAAACTAGAGGTTATCGTATTTTCAACATATTCAATACTTGTTTTCTGATCATACTCGCACTCATGTGTATTGTTCCTCTGATTCACGTATTAGCTGTATCTTTCAGTGCCAAGTCTGCGGCTGATGCCAATCTGGTGGGCTTGTGGCCAAAGCAGTTCTCTCTGGAAGCTTATAAAAAGACAATGAATAATCCGATATTCCTACACTCTATATGGGTATCCGTACAAAGAACTGTACTCGGAACCGGACTTACGCTTCTGATTACTTTTCTGGCAGCTTATCCGCTATCTAAAGAAAACTCAGCCTTCAAAGGCCGGAATGTTTATTCCTGGTTGTTCGTGTTCAGCATGGTGTTTAATGGTGGTCTGATTCCATTCTATATTGTTATTCAAAAGATTGGCTTAATGGATTCCTTCTGGGTACTCGTTCTGCCAGGTGCGGTTAATACATTCTTGGTAATTCTGATGCTGAACTTCTTCCGCGGTATTCCTAAAGATTTGGAGGAAGCTTCGCTAATTGACGGCGCAGGACATTTCCGTACCTTGTTCAGCATTTACTTACCGATTTCATTACCATCGATTGCGACGATTGCACTGTTTAGTATGGTGTTCCACTGGAACTCCTGGTTCGATGGACTATTGTATTTGAACAATTCTAAGCAGTTTCCGCTGGCGACCTTTCTGCAGACCGTTATCATTCAACGGGATATGAGCTCCATGAGCATTAATCCGAAGGAGATGGAATTAATCTCGCAGACAACGGTTAGAGCCGCGCAAATCTTTATCGGGGCTGCTCCTATTCTAATTGTATATCCATTCTTGCAGAAGTATTTTGTTAAAGGAATGACACTTGGTTCTGTAAAGGAGTAGGGATGATGATAACGACATTTATCAATGGAATGGACATCTCGTTTTTGGATGAAATAGAGCTGGGTGGAGGCAAATTCCATAGTCGCTCTGTTCGGACTGCTGAGGAAGGTGAGGATTTACTCCACATCCTTAAGGACAATGGAGTAAATGCCATACGGCTGCGGATTTGGAATGACCCTCCAGGCGTCTTTTGCAATTTGGAACGGACGCTGGTTATGGCAAAGCGGATCAAAGAAGCAGGGCTGGATTTTCTACTGGATTTTCATTATTCAGATAAATGGGCGGATCCAGCTAACCAATGGAAGCCAAAAGCTTGGGAGGCACTTGACTTCAGGGGTTTGACATCCGCCGTGTATAATTATACACGCGAGACACTTGAAGCTTTACAGTCCCAAGGCACACTGCCCGATATGGTGCAGATCGGTAATGAAATTACGCCAGGCATGTTATGGGGAGAAGGCAAGGTTGATGGAGATTGTGATACTCCGAAGCAGTGGGAGCAGTTCACTACGCTCGTTAAAGCAGGCATAGCGGGCGCGAAATCCGTCGATTCTGACTTGTCTATCATGATCCACATTGACCGGGGTGCTGATCATCCGGCGAGCCGTAACTTTTTTGATCGTTTCTTAGAACATGGTGTAAATTATGATGTTATCGGATTATCATTCTACTCTTGGTGGCATGGTACTTTAGACGACTTGCAGCTTAACCTGAACGAATTAGCGCTGCGTTATAACAAGGATATCATTGTGGTGGAAACAGCCTATCCATGGACACTGAATGCACCTGAAGGATTTCCAGTAATTGTGAATGAGGAAGCCCAGCTCCATGATGGTTATCCAGCCACAGAAGAGGGTCAAGCTAAGTATATGAAGGATTTCATAAACGTAATTGAGAATACACCTAACGGAAAAGGAATCGGCTTTTATTACTGGGAGCCTGCTTGGATTCCTTCGAAAAAGGAATGGTCTGTTGGGCATGAGAATGGGTGGTCCAATTTAGCTCTGTTTGATTTTGAAGGTAAGAAACTGGATTCGCTCCATTTCTAAAGATTATTAGAAAAGAAGACAGCCAAAAGTTAAGCACCGTGGCTGTCTTCTTTTTTAATTCAAAAAGGCATCTAAAGCCACAGTAGGCTTACCAGAAGAATCAAAGGCACCTTTTGTGTAAGCGTACCATGTACCATAACTCTCCGGCTCCCAATAGAACACGCCAAGCTCTTTGCCGCTACTTACCGATTTTGTTTTGCTAATGATGTCGGTAAGAAAAGCTTTAGCCGTTGTTAGAGCACTAACGTCCATCCCGACCTCTGAAATGATCACCTCTTTACCATACCAGGCAACCATACCATTCATATTCGTTTATATCTGAGCATTCAGTGTAGACAAGTTGCTTGTACCTCCGGATTAGGATTTAAACAACAGGCACCCCTAGCATAGTGATATTTGTATCCGCTTACATAAAGCTCCTCCCTTTCTCTTTTATAACAAGATTGTAAGGTGGGGTAAGCATTCCCGATACCAATAAAAATTCAACATTTCAGCATCTTTGGAAATTGATTCAGAGCTACAAGAGTAAAAATAAGGCTTTACTCCCATACTACCGTTATCTTGCACCGGAGCTACTTGACCACAACCTTTAGGAGGAATGCGGATGAAACAACATTCTGCTCCCGCCATCTATATACAGCTTAAGAACCGGGTGACGGTGCCCAAAGGTAAAGGTGTCACATTGGGTGATATTGCATTTTTGATCGCGGAGCCAGAGCTGAAAGAGTCGCTGGAATCTATTCTGCTAATGAAGCCAGAGCAAAGTGACGGCAATCTAATTTTGATTGATCTTCTGATGGTTATTCCCCGCATTTATGAGCTTTTGCCGGAAGCGGATATTGAGCCGATCGGTGAAGGGAGAACGATTGTGCAGATTGAAGGTCCGGTGGAGAGGCGGAAGCCTTCAGTAGCGATGTTTGTCTTAGTGTGGCTGCTGCTGTTCTTCGGATCTGCGCTGACAATCATGAATTTTCATGCGGATGTAAACATGCAGGAGGTTCAAATTCGAATTGTGGAGATGATAACCGGTCATCGGGATGAACATCCGGTTGTATTTCAGATTGCGTATTCTGTAGGAATCGGCTTTGGGATGGTTATTTTTTTCAACCATTTATTTAAGAAAAAGTGGAATGAAGAGCCTACACCGCTAGAAGTGGAAATGTACCTGTATCAGAAAAATATCGACCAATACGTCATCAATGAGGAGTATAGCAAAATGAGGCGCCGTGGAGAAAATCAACCAGAGAACGTGGAGGACGGAAGATGACGGCACCTATAACACTAGGGTTGAATTTGCTGCTGGGTATTGCAGGGGGGATCGCTGTAGGCGGCGGTGTGATCGCTTTATTTGTGGTTCTCGACATGGTGCCCCGTCTGGCTCAATTAACTTCTTCTTACGATAAAGTACATTGGTACGAGGGTGCGATGGTAGTTGGATCATTGCTAGGAACCGTAAGTGATTTTTGGAATTGGAAAATATCCTCAGGTCCTTTAGTTGAACTTGGTATAGGACTTTTTGACGGAATTTTTGTCGGGATGCTCGCTGCAGCATTGACCGAGGTATTAAATGTGCTGCCGATACTCGCTAAACGCTTGAACATGACACATTATTTGTTCGGGCTGTTAATGGCGATGGTAAGCGGGAAGGTCGCGGGTTCTTTGTTCGACTGGTTTGTATACCGACAGTAAACGGGGGTTATGGAATGAGCAAATTTATTCACAGCGGTGATTCTGTGCCAGAAGTGGATCATCAAGAAGAAAATGCTGCGGCTGCCGCATCAATGAAGAATACCGCAGAGGATCTAGTTGATGATCATACCGAGGTTAACGGAGCTTCTATGACCAGTGAAGACGCAGATCCGGCGGAAAATACTACAGCAGCTGATCCGAGTCAAGAACAGCAGGATGCAGAAGCATCTGCGGAGTTAGGGGCAGAAGAGCAAAGCACCAAAGCATCAGCTCAGCCGGATTCCGGGCAACAGGATGCAGAAGCTTCAGATGAGTTAGGGGCAGAAGAGCAGAGTACCGAAGCGTCAGCACAGCCCGATTCCGGGCAACAGGATGCAGAAGCATCTGCGGAGCTAGGGGCAGAAGAGCAGAGCACCGAAGCGTCAGCACAGCCGGATTCCGGGCAGCAGAGTGCAGAGGCATCGGATGAGCTTGGGGCAGAAGAGCAAAGCGCTGAAGCTACACAGCCGGATTCCGGGCAGCAGGATGCAGAGGCGTCAGATGAGCTCGGGAATCAGGAGCAGAATGAGCCTAGTAAAGGATTTTTCGCCAGGTTATTCGGCTTAGATTCAGACTCGGAATCCGAAGATGAGGTACAAGAACAGAATACCCAACAAGCAGGCGGATCAGAGTCCGCAACAGAGTCAGGGGAAGAATCTCAAGCCAAAGTGACGCCAAAGTCCAAACTATCTAAGAAGCAAGCGCAACAAGAGTCTCAAGACAGCAATCAAAAGGGAAGCGGTAAGCTACAAAAGAAACGGGATCGCGAGCACTCCAACTCGTTAAAAGAATCCGTCATTTACTGGCAAGGTAATGATGAAATCCCAATGTCCTTGCAAGATACGAAACAAACACTTACAGAGGTAATGGGACTAGGCACAAGCTTTGATGTGACGTTTAGACAGATGTCCTTTGGCGGACATAAGACAGCTCTACTCTGTTTAAGTGGATTTACCAATACAGATGTGACCGATGATATTCTGAAACGTCTGACCTATCTCACATCTGAGAATCTGTCTACGGGTGTACTGTCTAGCTTTATGAATGAATATGTCCCTCACATTCAGGTGGAAGAGGGGAATTCTTTAAGTGAAAGTATCGAGAAAGTACTAGAAGGCTTGAGCGTGCTATTCGTCGAAGGTGAGAATAAAGTTATCATCATGGATACTCGTTCTTATCCTAGTCGCAGTCCAGCAGAGCCTTCGATTGATCGGGTGGTGCGCGGTGCGCGCGACGGTTTTACAGAGACTTTACTGAGCAATATCTCTCTCGTAAGAAGACGGGTTCGTGATCCAGGGCTGAAATATGAGCTATTTCGGGTTGGACGACGGACACAGACAGATGTCTGCGTGGCTTATATTGATGATATCGTTGATAAAACACAGGTTATGTCTGTTATCGACAAAATTAAAAGCATTGATATTGATGGTATTCCTCTGGCAGATAAACAATTAGAGGAGGCAATTATCGGCGGTGGATGGAATCCATATCCTATGGTGCGTTATTCTGAACGCCCTGACGTCGTAGCTTCCAATTTATTGGAAGGAAGGGTAGTACTGTTTGTAGATACCTCACCTATTGTTATTGTTCTTCCGACTACTTTTTTTGATCTTTGTCAGCATGCAGAGGAGAATCGTCAGACTCCTTTTATGGGAACGTACTTACGGTGGGTCCGTTTCATCGGTATATTTGCGTCCATGTTTCTGCTGCCGCTATGGATGTTGCTTGTCATTCATCCTGAACTAAAGCCGGCTATGCTGGATTTCATTGGACCTCAAAAGACCGCCAGAATTCCAATACTCGCCCAGTTTCTAATTGTGGAGCTTGGGGTTGATTTACTGCGGATGGCTGCAGTACATACCCCAACACCTTTAGGGTCAGCGATGGGTCTGATTGCAGCTATATTGATAGGTGATATAGCGGTACAGAGTGGTTTGTTTGTAAACGAGGTAGTTCTGTATATGGCTGTTGCCTCCATTGGTATGTTTGCAACCCCTAGTTATGAGCTGGGTCTTGCGAATCGAATAGTCAGGCTTGTGTTATTGGTAGCCGTAGCGGCCTTCCAGGTGCCAGGATTTATGATTGGTACGACGCTACTGACTATTTTCCTAACTACCCATCGCTCCTATAACTCGTCTTATATGTGGCCGTTTATACCTTTTAATGCAAAGGCAATGATTGAAATTCTAGTGCGTAAGCCAGTCTTAAGCTCGAAGACAAGGCCGTCTTTCAACAAAACTAGAGACAATACAAGAGTGCCGCCTACTCAAAAGAATGATTAACAATCGTAGGAAAATACAAAACTACTGCAAATTAGTCCATTCAATGGAGTTCCCACTGTCTGTTATACTGAATACACTAAAGACAGGGTGGAACCTTGATATTCCACAGAAATTGGAGGACTAAAGAATGTTTCTACACGGTACTAGCCGAATTAACGATGCTGGGCATTTGGAAATCGGCGGATGTGATGTAACGGAATTGAAGGCGGAATATGGAACCCCGCTATATATATTGGACGAGCAATTGGTGAGACAACGTTGCCGGGAATATATGGATGCTTTTAAATCCTCTGGACTTGGGTTCCAAGTAGCTTACGCAAGTAAGGCGTTCTCAGTAATGGCTATGGTTCGTTTGGCTGATGAAGAAGGCTTGTCGCTTGATGTTGTATCTGATGGCGAACTTTACACTGCTTTGCAAGCTGGCTTTCCTGCAGAACGCATTCATTTTCATGGCAACAATAAGACGTCTGAAGAGATCGAAATGGCGATTGATGCCGGGATCGGCTGCTTTGTAGTCGATAATCTGGTAGAGCTTAATCTTTTGCAGTCGATTGCATCACGTAAAGAAGTTAAGGTTAACATCTTATTACGTGTGACACCAGGTGTCGAAGCTCATACGCATGAGTATATTACAACAGGCCAGACCGATTCCAAATTTGGATTTGATATCGGTAATGGATCGGCTTATGAAGCAGTTAAAGCGGCAGTCAGCAAAAAGAATTTAGTGCTGCTTGGCGTACATTCCCATATTGGTTCTCAAATTTTTGAAACGGATGGATTCCAGCTTGCTGTTGAACGTGTAGCGAGTTTTGCTCGTAGTGTTAAAGAAGGTTTGGAAGTGGACTTCCGTGTAGTAAACCTAGGTGGAGGTTTCGGTATTCGTTACGTTGAGGGTGATACCCCGTTACATGTTTCTGAATATGTAACTGCAATTACGGATGCCGTGAAGACTCATTTTGCTGGAATCTATAATGCTTTGCCTGAAATTTGGGTGGAGCCGGGCCGTAGTATTGTTGGAGATGCAGGTACTACACTTTATACAGTAGGTACGAACAAGGATATCCCAGGCGTGCGTAAGTACGTTGCCGTTGACGGTGGGATGACTGATAATCCACGTCCTGCATTGTACCAATCTAAATATGAGGCATTACTTGCTAATCGAGCGAATGAAGAGGCTACAGAAACTGTATCCATCGCTGGTAAATGCTGCGAGAGCGGAGATATGCTGATCTGGGATGTAGAGCTGCCCGAGGCTGAAAGCGGCGATCTGTTGGCTGTAGCCTGCACAGGCGCTTACAATTACTCCATGGCGAGCAACTACAACCGGCTTCGTCGTCCGGCTTTAGTGTTCGTTCAGAACGGACACAGCGATCTTGTAGTGCGTCGCGAAAGCTATAATGATCTTATTGCCAACGATATTGTTCCTGAGCGTATCGCTAAACAAGCTGCTGTTGCTAAGTAACAGCCGTTAATGTTAGGTAGGGAAAACTGGTAAGGCATAAAGAGCAAGCAGGAATTACTCCTGCTTGCTTTGCTTTGTGCGTAGTTTCATAGTAATATAATTGAGGTATTCTAAATTTGTTAATTTTGAAAGGGGTCATTTACATATGGCAAAGCAAGCGAAAATTACTCTTGAAAATGGCGGCGTAGTGCTGATTGACTTGTTCGATCAAGATGCACCAAACACTGTAGCTAACTTTGAAAAGCTAGCAAAAGATGGTTTCTACAATGGATTGACATTCCACCGTGTTATCCCTGGTTTTGTAGCTCAAGGCGGATGTCCTAACGGAACTGGATCTGGTGGTCCAGGATACACAATCAACTGCGAAATCAACCCAAACAAACACGAGCGCGGAACACTTGCTATGGCACATGCGGGTAAGAACACAGGCGGAAGCCAGTTCTACATCTGCTATGCACCGCAACCACACTTGGATGGAGTTCACACTGTATTCGGTAAAGTAGTTGAAGGTATGGATCTTGTTGATACTTTCAAAGGACGCGACAAAATGACTTCGGTAGAAATCATCGAAGCTTAAGAATTCTTAATTTAAAAAGGCTAGTCTCCGGATTATCGGAGGCTGGCCTTTTCTTATTTAATAAGGAATCCGGCTTATTCGTTTACGTCTCGATTTACGCTGCTCTGGCACCCAGAAGAATACCATATACATGAGCAGAAACACAACGAAGGCAAACAACTCTTCAACAAGCAGGTAATAAGGATAAGGCCCGAAATAATCCAATACAGAATAAGTGCTGGGCTTATGAGATAGGAACATGTAGTTAGATCCTAGGATGTAATTGGCGATCCACACACAAGCGGCCACAATGTTTAGTCCAAGCATGGTGAACAGGAGAGATTTCCAAGCGGGCTTATAGCCCTCAATCCAGGTCATATAAAGAGAAGCGAGAACAATACCACCATGTGCTATAAAGAACAGTAGAAATCGGAAATGAGGGAATGGATAGACCAGATTCGGTGTGAGTAAAGCAATGAATGCTCCACCAATCCCAGCAAAATACAGAAAGGAATATAGTGCTCGGCTGCGAGTGATCAGCATGATAACGGATAGTAGTAAAGTAATTCCGCATAGTTCGAGCGGGAGTGAGCTGCTGGATTGCCATACGCCTTGAGAGAGGTACCATATTTGAAGACCTGTTTCTGAGAACAAAAGAATAATAATCAGCAGCAAGCGCACACTTTGCCGAAGTCTCACATCAGTCCGAATCTCGAATCTTAAACTGTAAAACAGTATACAGACCAATGTAATGATAGACAGAGCAATCCAATGTGAAGGGGAGAACATAATGAAATCCTCCGTACGCTGTCGATCAAAAAAAGATGAAAGATGCATGAACCAACCTCCTTCGTACCTAAAAAGTACTTCAAAAAATATCTTTGTAAATTTTTGATATTTTCTGTTTCGAAACATCCATAAAATGGTTATATATGTATGCGTTCTGTCAGCTAACCCACAAAAGGATGTCTTTTCATTATTTTAACATAAGATGGGCAATGGGCGCGGAATTACATAAGAAGCATTCGAGCATGAGGAATGGCAGAGATTACGCTTCAAGAGGGGATACAAACACAGAAAAATCAAATTGGAAAAGGAATTGGAGGCTTTAGGATAATGTTAAAGAAAAGAATAAGTGTGATGATTGTTATTCTGATGCTTGTAGCGCAATATGCCTATGGCATCGGGATCACTCCACAAGTACAAGCAGCGGCAATCGATCAAGAGCGGAATATCATCACCAGTGTCTCAATGGCTGTATATGGTGAAGACGGGCAGACGGTTACGGATAGCGTCTATGAGCAAGAAGCTAATGTAACATTAGATTATACGTGGTCTCTTCCTAAAGCTCATCCGTACAAGCAAGGTGACACCTTTACCTTTCAGCTTCCAGAGCAGTTTCAGCTTTTTAATGATATTAGCGGCTTGTTGGTCTCAGAGGATGGAGATGTAGGAACTTTTACAGTTGAGCAGTTATCACACAAAGTAACAATGACCTTTAACGACTACATAGAAACGCATGATGAAGTGCAAGGAACGCTTCGGATTAATACTAAGTTTGATAAACATACAATCTCAGGAAGTACTGTTCAGCAGATTTTATTTCCGGTGAGCGGTGGTGTTCAGACGGTTACTGTGAATTTTAAACCGAATGTAGGATCGACCATTGAGAAGAGGGGGATTCCTCAGGGTTTTAATGCAGACCATATTCTATGGTCCGTTGACGTAAATAAATCATTAAAAACTGTTGGAAATGCAGTCGTAACGGACCCTATACCAACAGGTTTGTCACTTAGCACTCCGGTTACTGTGAGTGTGTATCAACTGAGTATCCAGTTGGACGGTTCGGTAACACAAGGTGCACTACTCGATACTAGTAAATATTCTACAGAGTTCACTGGAGGATCGTTAAATGTTCGTTTCACTGATCCTGCGATTTCGAGTGCTTACCGTATTGAATACTCCACAGCTATTACTGATGAGCAACGGCTAAGCTTCACGAATACAGCGACTTTTACAGGAGATGGGCAAGTTCCTGCAAGTTCTTCTGCTACTGTTCAAGTAGAACGAGGAGGAAGTTTGAACAAATACTCTAGCGGATATGACTGGAGCAATCAAATCATTTCCTGGGCAATCGAATATAACTATAATAAAAAAACGATTCCGCAAGGAAATGCTGTACTAAAGGATTTGTTTGATGATTCTCAAGCGTTAGTAGCCAATTCGATAAAAGTATACACGGTGCAACTGGACTCAGCGGGTACAGCAACGTTGAGTAATCTTTTGACCAAGGATATTGATTACACTGTAGTTGCAGCTTCAGACGTGAAGAAGTCAGGGTTCACCTTGCAATTTAAACAAGATGTAACATCTGCTTATCGAATCGAGTATAAGACCAAAGCTGTAAAGCGTGTGTTTGAAGATACTATAATCACTAATACAGTTACGGACAGTACCTATACTGGAGAAGCTACACGCTTAATACGGTCAGCCATTTTGTATAAGAACTTATCAGGCGTAGATTATCAGAATAAAACGGTTGGATGGAAAGTCACATTAAACAGTGATAACTATCCAATGGGTCAGGTTGAAGTTACGGAGTCATTCCCGTTTGGCGGACTGAAGTTTATTCCGGAATCACTCGTTATTAGAAATTCTAATGGGAATGTATTGAATCCTTCCAAATATAGTTTGGTTTACAATGCTCCTGTTCAGGCTAATAAAGGATTCAAGGTTGTCTTTAATTCGCAGATTACTGGTCTTTATACGATTAGCTATACAACGGAATTTAATAAGGATTGGATTTGGTCTAATACTGAAAATTTCAATAACAAGGTTAGGATGGACTGGTTAGACACGTCCGAAATTCCTCGCACAACAGAAGCAGAAGGGCTATTTATTCCAAGAACCGAAGCGAAAAGCAATGGTTTGAAGTTTGGTTCTTATAATGCTTTAACTAAAGAATTAGCTTGGACATTAGGGGTCAATTATAATAGCAAAACGGTTGCAGAGCCAGAAGTCGTGGATATTTTGAAATCGGGTCAAACCCTGGTTCCTGGATCGCTGAAAGTATACACCATGAATGTTGCTAAGAATGGAGACCCAACGAAAGGTGTCGAGGTAAACAGTAGCAAATACACTTACAGTGTTAATGCTAATAATGAGCTGAAGCTCTCTTTTACAGATGCTATTCAATCCGCTTATTATATAGAATTTCATACAAGTCTTGAAGGCAAAGTCATTGGCACTTCTATTGATAATAAAGCCAGTCTCTATGATGGGGCAAAAAAGGTATCCAAGGATTTGAACGCTACCGTAAAGATTCCTTATGGAGACGAATATCTCTTGAAAAATGGTGTTCAGAATGGCGAAAAAATCGATTGGAGTATTCAAATTAATCGTAGTCAGTCTACTGTGAAGAATGCGTTAATCAAAGATACGCCTAGCACTAATCAGATTCTGCTGCAGGATTCATTCCATCTGTATCCTACAATCGTAGCTGAAAACGGGGATGTAACAAAAAGCGGACCTGAATTGATTCAGGGTATCGATTACAGCTTAGAAATAAAAACGGATTTAGAAGGCAAGCAGTCGTTTGATTTAAGCTTCGCCAAGGAGATTAGTAAACCTTATATTCTCGACTATCAGTCCCTGATTATGGCGAATACAGGAGACAAAGTTACTAATACTGTTCGTTTCAGTGGTTTTAATGTTATCGAAATAAGCAAAGATTCTTCTAAAGAAATTATCGTCGGTGTGTCGAGTGGGTCAGGATCAGGCAGCGGGGTTAGAGGTTCCTTGATGATCAAGAAGCTGGATGCAGAGGGCAACTTGAAGACGCTGGCAGATGCAACTTTTGCACTCTATCGCCTTAACGGCTCAGACCGGGTATTTATTAATAGCTTAACCACAGATTCCGCTGGTACAGCAACATTCAATAAATTATGGTTGGGTAACTACGTATTGATTGAGACGACAGCTCCTAGTGGCTATGTACTAGATCCTACAGAGCATCCAGTGTCCATTCATTCTTCATCAACGAATCAACTCGTAATTACGAATCAAAAAGCAGTGGATCCTACGCCTACTGCAACGCCAAAACCAACTATAGTCCCAACCGCAACACCATCAGCTTCATCGGAACCGACGGCTACTCCGCCAACAGAGCCGACATCAGGACCTACGTCTACACCAACCTCAGGAGCCCCAGGAGGTCCGTTGACACCTACGTCTACGAGTTCGCTGGTGCCAGGAGTAATCATCAATGATCCGGCAGTACCTGCTGGCCCTGGGAATACGAGCGATCTGGAATCCACGACATCAGAAGAAGTAGGAACTCCAGATTTAGTTATTACAGATGAAAATGTTCCTTTGGGTGAAGTCGACATTGTTGATGAGGAAGTTCCGAAAGGTACAGTCAACAACAGCACTTCAAGTGCCCCTCAGCTTCCTAAGACGGGGGAAAATAGCCCTGCGCCGCTCTACATGACAGGTATTGGATTAATAGCCATAGGCTATATTCTAAACCGTGTGTTTAGACGTGGAGGAAACTTAAAGTAAGTGAATAAGTATGATTTGAAATTGAACTGAAAGATGCACCCGGCGTGATTATAGTCGGGTGTTTTTGTTTGTGTTCAGAGCCTATTCACCCGCAGGGAAGGAAGTCTCAATTTTAGTTTGTTTGTGTGAGCTTTTGGCTGAAATCGTTCCACCGTGGAGCTCTGTGATGCTCTTGGCAATCGCGAGTCCTAAGCCGCTTCCGCCAGTCTCTCTGGAACGTGACTTATCTACATGATAAAATCGCTTGAATAAGTGGGGGAGGTCCGTGGCAGGGATCGGGTTACCGTAATTCGTGCATGTAGCAATCACTCTATTGTCTTTTCTATAAACGGAAATATCTAGAATCATACCTTCTTTACCGTATCTAACCGCATTGGTAAATAGGTTCTCATATAATCTTACTAACTCGTCTGCATCACCATGGATAATCAAAGGGCCCTTATCCGTATGAATACGGTAGGTCATATCCGCTTGCTCCAATACGGGAGACATTTCCTCGACAAGCTGTTCGAGCAGCTTTCCGAGATCTACAGGCTCCATATTAAGGGGAAGCCCGTTGCTGCTAACGCGTGTATATTCGAATAAATCGTCGATTAGCTTTTTAAGAGTCAGGGATTTCTCATAGGT